>NZ_JAIFJZ010000002.1:0-84034 GCF_019641515.1 Pseudomonas sp. S5F11 | reverse complement strand
CCAAACAAATTTCATCGTTGAATTCCTAGAAGTCGCTGCCGTAGCCGATTGCTACGACTTTCTTGTCTTCGTCCAGACCATCGCGCAGCAGGCCAAGCATGTTAGGGGTACTCACGCCGAGTTCATCGCGAGTAAGTGCTTCCCCTCCGCGACACTGCCGAACGCGGTCATACAGACAACGCCGATATCGCCATGCAACGCTTTTTGCTCCTCAAGCCAAGCTTGGAGGTCTGAAATTTTCATGCCGGTCTTCATCGCTGTTTTCCGTTGTTCGTGGAGCTGGTGATACAGTCCAGTTCACGTGGCCCAGCAAGCCGGGGGAGTAATAGGGTTTGGGCCTGGGAGTCCAGTCATTTTCCTTCGCGCACTCAGCTGCTCCCTTCGCCGTTCGCGCACGCACGTACATGGTGCGAATGACCTTCCGCTTTTTGCCATTGCCCTGGACAAGATCCACGGCAAAGACCTTGAACTCCTTGTCCTTCCAAAAGGCGTGCGCGTCAGCCTCATCACCGAACAGCATGCGCTCTTGCTTGGGGCTGGAGTCACGGCCCGTTCCTCGGCTTGCTCCTGGGCGGCTTCAATTACCTTGGCAGCGGTCAGCTGCGCGTCCATGCCCTTGCCCCAAGACTGCTGCATGTACAACGGCTGCGCCTCGACGATGCCGGCGGCGTCGGAATGACTGATGGTCATCTACTCGGCCACCGCCGCGGTAACTGCGCCTTCCCACTCGAAATACTTCATTGCGGCATTTTCCTTGAAGGCCCCGGAGAACCGGGCGGGCAGGTTAGGCTGCAAGCAGCTTCGGCACTTCACGCAGAGCGATCTGCACCAGGTCGCAGAAGTAGCTCGCCGTATTGCCCTCGGGATCGGCCACGACGGTATCCATGATTACCTTCGGCTCGACTCCGGCTTTCTTCGCCATCAGATCCAACGCTTCCAGCGCGGCCAGGGTTGCAATGTTGGCTTTCAATTCAAGGCTCATCGTCGCGCCCTCCGGGGCGTTGCTCGTTTCGATGAGTCAATTATAGTTCTGTTAAACAGAACCGGTCAACATCTTTTTAACCCCTGCTTTCTTGAGGATTGGCCCCCAGACTCAATGCGATAGACCGGCCCTTCTTTGAGGATCTGCGCACCCATTTCGCTGTTCAGGGCAGCAACGTAAGTGTCGATGTTCCCTTTGCTCAAGCCCGTCAGCGCAGCCACGCTGGCCGCAGTCGGGTTGTCCAGGGCGTCTATCGCTGCCATCGTCACAAAGAGCCGGCCCGCGTGCCCTTTCGGATAGAGCGGCACGCCATGGTCGTTTACGGGTAAGTCGGTCATTGCATACTCACTAAGTACTGATAAACAGAACTATAAAGCCAGCTCGTAAGCCGGTCTAATGGTTTCTTGACTCGCTGTCAGGTATGGCTTCGTATGTTCCAGCTCTGGTCGCACCGCTCCACTTGGATAAAGCACGTCTGAAATTTCGACCTGGGCCAGCTCGGTGACACGAATACCGGTCGTGTGCGTGATCCATAGCAGCATCACGTCACGCTCAGGATTTCGCCCGGTAACTGATGCAACGCGAATGAGGTGTTTGAATTGGCCATGGCGAAGGGATGCTGCACGGCGAATATCGGTCATAGGTCTCTTTGTCAGGATTGAACACGGATCGAGGTCGATCCTGAGAGAGTTAGTGGTAGGCCTCCAGCGAAGCCTAACACCAATGTTTTCGGCATGTTCACGGAAAATCGCAGGGGATAAACCCCGTGAAGAACGGGTTAGTTTGGGGTAGACCATCAATTGAGTGTCGGGGGTACGCCATCGCTGAGATGCGTGCTGAATTCGGATGCGCTGGCATTTTGATAATGCCGGTCGATCATCGCATCCGAACTCTCTTTGGTGACGACTGTAGAGGCAAGCAGAGCTTGTTTCGGGTCAACGCCTGCCTCCATCATTTTTGCTGCAAGTTCGTCCTTAGCATCCAGCGCTGCGTGAACGTACTGCTTGATACCGTCTTTCATTGTCATTTTGCCCATGGCTATGTCCCAGGGTATGCCCGTCCGCGAACTGCGGTTGGTAGCCGTCTGATAATAGTTCTATCAGGAACTGCCGACCAGCAACGGCGGGCATCCAGGAAAATTAGACCTTCCCCTCCAACTCCTTCTCAATATCCGCTAGTCTTGAGCAAAGGCCTGATCGAGCAAACTCGGTTTCTTTTTCCAAGGTTTGGTTTCGGGTTCAGGCACGGCCGCGTAAAGCGTCACCGCGTCAGGATTCACCTGCAGGTGCTGCTCAAAATGCTCCTGCAGCTGTTTTCTGAGTTCTTCTTTGGTCATTCAATCGCTCTCGTCGTTATTGGCGCATGGGCAGCGCGTAGCAGTTGCCCAGGACTACATGGCGACTTCCAGGCGGTCGGCCGGGTACTGACGTATGAATTCCATGCTGTCGGAGGCGCCGGCATTCAACCAATCGCCATACAGCCCCCGAGGCAGGATCACCAGCATGCGCTTTTCGTCCTGAGGCTTGTGGTAGTGGCACATAAACGGGTGATCATCCGCATTGAGGGTCAGCATGGTGAAGCTATGAACAGTCTCTGCGGTACCGGGATTGCGCCACTGCTCCCACAGGCCAGCGATACCCATTATCTCACCGTCTGCCCGCGCAATACGCGTGGCGATCGCCTTTCCTGATCGCCAGTCAGGCTCATAAATGGCTGCTGCCGGGATAATGCAGTGCTGCGCGTTACGCCAAGCCGTGCGGAACGACGGTTTTTGACTGGCCGTCTCCGATCGGCAGTTGTAGGTGCTTCGCACGATTTTCGTGTCCTTGCTCCAGGTCGGGATCAGCCCAAACGCACCTTGCAGCACTTCCAGCGGCGCCGGCGATTCGTCGTCGAAGCGCTCCGCACGCCGAATGAACGGCCCGCTGTAGCCCGGGTAAAGGTCCAGTTTGCCTTGTTCAAAAGGCTCAATGCCGAATGTTTCGGCCACTCGCTGCGGCGAAGGCGCTTCGTAATGACTGCACATACTCACACTCCTTGCAGATCCTGACGCCTCAATTGGCGTTGACGGTCCATAACTGGTCGAGTCTGGTGGTGTAGCTCGGGCTTTTCAGCTCGCGGCGCATCGCCCAGGCCGGCGCCGCCGGCACAGCGGCCGTGCGCAGCGTGCCTCGACCCCAGCGGTTATTGATTTCGTCCAGGACGCTCATCACCTTGTCGGCCGTGGCTGCTGCGTGTGCGCAAACAGGTCATCGGTAAATTCACCTGGTTGACGCAGATCCATCAGCAACACCTCAGCCTTGCTGTATCGGAACCCAGGCCGGAACAGGCGTTCCACCGCCTGGATGGCTTCGCGGGTGATCAAGCGCACGTCATTGGTGGGATAGGGCAGCTCCACCAGCACGCCGTTAGCGTATCGCGCCTCGTCGGGGTTAAACATGCCGGTGCGAATGCTCACGCGGATCTTCTTGCACAGAGAATGCTGGGCTCTCAGTTTTTCTGAGGCGCGCTGCGCGTAGGTGGCCACCGCTTCCTTGATCGGCTCCATCGTGGTCAGCCGGGTACCAAACGCTCGGCTGCAACAGATCTCCTGCTTGGCCGGCGCCGCCTCTTCCAGGGCCAGGCACGACGTGCCGGTCAGCTCACGCACCGTCTTCTCCAGCACGACGCTGAATTTTCGGCCGAGCAACCCCGGATCAGCCTTGGCTAGGTCCATCGCTGTGTGAATGCCCAAGGCGTGCATGTGCGCCGTCATCCGTCTACCAATGCCCCACACCTCTTCAACAGCCGTATTGCGCAGCACCCAGTCGCGCTTAAACGGGTCGCACAGATCTACGACGCCGCCGGTCTGCGCCTGCAGACGCTTCGCGGTGTGGTTCGCCAGCTTGGCGAGGGTTTTGGTGTGGCAATGCCCACGCCTACGGGAATACCGGTGTGTTTTAGGACCTTGGCCCGAATGGTTCGGCCGAATTCGGTGAGGTCGCCTGGCATGCCCGAGAGCTCACAAAATATTTCATCAATGCTGTAAATTTCTGAATCGCAAACCATTGATTCTATTAGGGTCATGACCCGTTCTGACATTTGACCATACAACGCGTAATTGCTACTGAAAGCCAATATGCCATGCCGGCGCAAGGTGTCCTTGATCTGAAAATACGGTGCCCCCATTTTGACGAATGGTTTGGCGTCGTAACTGCGTGCGATAACATTCCCGTCGTTGTTAGAGTACGACGATAGGCGTGCCAGCCAGATCCGGTCGGAAAACGCGCTCACAACTGGCGTAAAAGCTGTTGCAGTCCGCAAGGGCAAATACCGGGCACCGAGATTGAGCGCACTTTTCATGTTCATGTCGAGCGCTCGTGGTCACGCACGCTGTAATTGACCACCCCCCAAATCACCAGATCGTCACCTTCCATCACGTATCTGGGTGGAAATTTTGGATTTTCGGCCATCAACACCACTTGCCCATCTCGGTGATGCAAACGCTTGCATACACATTCGGCATTGAGCGCCGCAATGACGATATCGCCGTGCCTCGCGGTCTTGCTTCGATCGACAATCACCAAGTCCCCGCTGAAAATGGCGCCTTGCATGCTGTCGCCTTGGATCTTGGCCAGGTAAATGTGGGGGGCTCGGATTTCGAACAGCTCATCGAGCGATATCAATTTTTCAAGGTGGTCCGCTGCCGGCGATGGAACCTGGCAGACCTGGGAATACAGCGGAAGTGATACACCACCGCTGGCAATGGGACCAAGAAGGGTCACGCTCATAAACCTGGCCTGAACAAATAGCTGTATGGATAGACAGTTAACGTTGCCGCTGATTGCACGTCAATTTGAGCCGACCAAATGCTGCTCACCGAGGTTGCCACGTCGGGCTCATACCTCAAAATGCATGCCTTCACCGAAGGCACATGGCGGCAGTAGTGTTTAGGCTATCTTGTTGCAGCCTGTGCGCACACGCACCCGGTTGAGGCGCAGGGCGCTTGCCGTCCTGGGCGATTTATCCGGGTCTTAGCGCCCGCAGGGTGGCCGAAGGCCAGGGCAGGGCAGTTTCATCGCCCTGGGCCGCTTAGACAGGCATACACACGGTAGTGGGGTTTGCTTTATTGGTTGCGGGTGCAGGGGCCGCAGGCTCCTGCCGGGGTTTGGGGCCTGGCCCCATGCTGTAACCGCGCCGTGCCATAGGCACGACAGTGCGCGGGCATTACTCAAGAGGTGGTACACCTCGAAAAGCCCTGTTTTTTTACCCTTGGGGGTTACTGAAGGGGGTATAAAATTCCATTTATTTCTAAGCCTTACGGCCAGAACCTTCTTTCACCCCAAGATGGTGCCGGCAATGCCCACCAAAATGCGTTTTCCATCCACCTCCTGGCCTCACCTGGTCGGTACCGGCTAACCCGCACAAATCGCAGGCGTGACAATGCCTCCGCGTGAGCGGATGCAAAAAAACTCGATAGATGCCTGTGCGGCTTAAATTACCCGCGCTGGCCAGCCTTGTTGCCACGCTGTCCAACAGTTGACTCAAACGCTCGCTAACACGTGTCGCTGACTGCGACGGCGGCCGCTCTGCAGCCCTCTCACGCAGGGAGGGCTTTTCTCATGAAAGAGTGAGTCAGGATTTTCCTTAGCCTGCCAGCGCGCACGGGACACCTCACGTCGGTGCTGAGCCTGGGAATAACGCGCTATAGCCTCCATACGCTTCTGGCCAACGTTCGCCAGTTGCAACCTTGGCGTCGCTTACGCGCCGATGCCTGCACGCGCTCATGCACGTGCAGCAGGCCCAGGTCCTTCCAAAACAGCTTGGTAAAGCGCACGAGCACGCGTGTGCGCACCAGGTTCAGGCCGTTTTCGTCCTTCTCTTCCAGGCGTACACGCTCGATGCGCCGATAAACGTAGCCGGCGGCGTCGAGGGTTTTAAACAGTCGACATAGGACCGGCGCGGAGATGGGGAGTCTTCAGCAATCCGGCGCTGCGTGTTGAGCACGTAGCGTCCGCTATTCTCATCCAGGTAGCCCAGCACGCCGGTGGCCAGGTCATAACGCACGAGGATCTGCTCTGCAGATTTTTGGAACGCCATAAACACCTCAACGCGTGTGCGGCGATCGCCATTGACGCGATCAAGGCGACGTAAGTAGCGGCCTCGGTTCTGAACCAGATTACCCAGCCGCTCAAAGGCTGATCGAATAAGGGGGTTTTTCAGCTGCTGTTCGGACAATCGCCGGGGGGCCGCATAAGACGGCGGCATAGTCCGTGCCGGGTGGCGTAAAGCAGCATGAGGATTAGAAGCGGGTAGTTTAACCGCAGTTAGGTGGCGTTTCATGCAGCACCGCCTAGGCATAGAACACCAGAGGCTACGACCGCAACGTAAGAGAGGAAATAAGGGGGTACAACAGAGGTGCTGTGAATGTCCTGGGCACCTTCGATCGTAGAAATCATATCCATTTGTATGCGCCGTTCGGCGGCAAGCTAATTTTGTTGACATTCTCCGGGTTGCAAGAATCCGTAGTGCCAGCCATAATCAGCTCACCAATTGATGTGTTGAGCAGGTCTCCCCCCGTCGAAAGAGAAAGACCTGTTCTCGATTTTCCAAAAAGCCCGGTTACCAGCCGGGCTTTTTGGTTTCTGCTATTCCGTTAAGCCACTTGCATTGTCTCCACCTGAGTAGTTACTTCCACAAACCCCACACGTTTCGCATCGGCGTGCACCGACTCAAGACTCTTATAAATCTTGCGGCGGTCCGACCGAGCAACTGTCATGTGTTCCTTAGATCCATCGGTACAGACGGCAATCAGTTCCCACGCGTTTTGCTGCATAGGAACAGGAACTACGATGGCGGACCGTAGTCCGCCATCCTGAAACAATTTGCGCATCGCTGAGAGATCCACGGCCATCACGCCCCTCGAATCGTTGTGGTAATAACGAAACAAGCCTAAGCGTCGGCGCATGAAAAAGCAAATTCATGCAAGACGCCCACCGTTAAGTGCCCTATTTATTGGGCATGATGTGCATGAATTGGTGGATTTACGAAAAACGTCTTAGAGAGGAAAAAGGTCGCGGGGGGTGGTCTCGTGAAACCAATCGTCTGCGTTCCAACTTTTGACAGCCGCCGCCAGCGTAACACCGCCTCTGGTGACGGCACCTAAGGGGTGGTTCATGCATACAACCAAATATTCACCATTTGAAGTGGTGTAGCTCGACCCCAAATCGGGCTTATGGCGGCACTCCGGACAGGCTTTGATAAATGGGTGGAGAATTCTGACTAATCCAAGCTCGACGACTTCCTCCTGGTGCATCGCTTTACTCAAGATCTCACGCTGCTGATCAACAAAATCTTCGCTAACCAATGGTATTGTCTACGAATACGTGCCAACGTTTCGAACAGCTCACCGCGACTACCCGCTGGCCAACCTTCATATCCTGCTTTGGCTAGAGCTGTTTGAACCTGTTTGTCTTCTTTTTTCACGCTCCAAACTCCTTACACAAAACCTCCCCCGCACAGCGGGGAGGCATGCAGTTGTCAATTCATTTCAGGGCCGTATTCCTCTACATCGACATCGAGAACTTCTACGACGATTGTTTGAGTAACCTCTTGTTCGGTTTCTTTGGTAGCCACCTCGCCGTTGCTCAGGCCCAGTGATGCCGCTTGGCCCTGATGAGTAAAATTCAGCGGAGCTGGTGCGTTGGTTGTCGTCAGAGGGGTTGGTGTTGGAGCCGCCGGCGCCGATTCCACAACAGAAGCCAACCCCAAGGACGCTGGTTGGCCCTGGTGGGTGAAATTCAGAGGTGCTGGCGCACTGGTTGTCGTTACAGGCGTTGCTGTTGGTGCTGCCGGCGCCGATTCCACGACAGAAGCCAACCCCAAGGATGCTGGTTGGCCCTGGTGAGTAAAATTCAGCGGTCCTGGCGCACTGGTAGTCGTAACTGGCGTCGCTGTTGGTGCTGCCGGCGCCGATTCCACGACAGGAGCCAACCCCAAGGATGCTGGTTGGCCCTGGTGAGTAAAATTCAGCGACGGCGGAGTAACGTGAACAGCCAATCCAGGATGCGCTTGATCTACAGAGGTATGTTCCGCTAACAAGCGGCGCTCGATCGCATTTACAAGGGCTCTACAAAATCAGTGGCCTCATCAAGAAACTTGATGCTTTCCGGGGATTCCTGATGCTGTTCGTAAATGTCTTCAAGCGTCGTTTTGAAGCGATCGCGGTAAACATCGTTCTCCATGTACGCCGTGATCATTGCCACACCTTCCTTGGTGTGATCGCTGGTTGCCACCAGCCAAACAGCGTGATCCTCCCCACGCAGCCCCATCATGGAGTCCGATGAAAGAACTTCTGCCTCACTCAGAATTGACCCTTCTACCAACGGGAACTTAGCGCGCCAGGCTTGTTCACGCTGAACCATCTCACTAGGGCTTTGGGCCTGTTCTACTGTTGGTGCCCGTGCAAGAGGCTCTTTTCCGGTAACAGAGGATGCAGTTTGCTCAAGCCGAGTCATCTGCTCGATTAGCTGATCACTGGTGAAGAACGCAAAAGCGTGACCTGCTGCGCTCTGCTCTGCAATTTCACGGCTTTCGTAAGTATCAATTTTCAAATCACCAACAAACGCAGAGAACGTTTGCGCTTGGTCGGCATCCGACTTGATATCCGGAACAACCGTTATGTAACGCGGTAACGCATCCATAACCAGTTGATCCACATGTACATCAATATCCCTAGGATCGATGCCAGGACGTGGCTCAAAATTCAGAGGCGCGTGCACCGGCTCTGGCGACCTTTCAACAGCTTTGGTTATCGTTGACGCCTCTGTATCAGGAGCCGAGGTTTTAAGCTGCTCAAGCCGAGTCATCTGCTCGATTAGCTGATCACTGGTCAAGAACGCAAAGGCGTGACCTGCAGCGCTCTGCTCTGCAATTTCACGGCTTTCGTAAGTATCGATTTTCAAATCACCAACAAACGCAGAGAACGTTTGCGCTTGATCAGCATCCGACTTGATATCCGGAACAACCGTGATGTAACGCGGCAACGCATCCATAACCAGTTGATCCACATGCACATCACGATCTCTAGGATCAATGCCTGGACGTGGCTCAAAACTCAGGGGCCCCTGCGCCTTTAGCTGAGCAGCCACTGCAAGGTTTTCTGCTACTGACGAAAACGCCGTTGCCTGCCGCACTGGATCGATTGAAGCTGCCGGCATAACAACCGTCGACGCGGTGACCGGTTCATTGCGGTTGATCGAAACAGTTTCTCGTTCAGCCGACCAACCTCTACGGAATCCTGAAATATGCTTAATAGTGCCGTCAGCTTGAGCCTGCGGGATTGTGATGGGCTGACGCCCTAGGTCTTTGAGGACAATGCGCTCACCGAGAGTTAAGTTTTGATCAGCCATCACTTCTTCTAGCGCGACACCCCAAAGCGTTCTTGGTCCTGTCTCGGTTTGGAGCGTAACGAAGTAGCTTGGACCGTTGTTAGGGTCTCCCTTGTAATCAGCTGGACCATGGGCAACCAATTCACCAGTGATTATCGAACGATCGACCACCACCGGAGCCGCTTCTGCGCCCGATGTAACTACTTCCTGAACAGCAGCTTTTGAACCAGCAGCCTCTGGTGATTGGATTTGCTGACCTTCTTTTTCGATATCCAGCTCTGCACGGCGCAGCGTGAGCGCCTCGTTCATTTTCTTATCGGTGAAGTGAATATCCATACCGCTTTTTGACGCTGCCTCCACCACCAGGCGCTTAAACTCAGCAGAACCGTTGATGGTCAACGTGCTGCCAAAACGCTGTGTTGCGAGCTGTAGCGCGACACCAACACCGGCTTCGGTGATTCCAGTACGACGCATGGCGATTGCTGTCCCCGTATCGACGAACAGCGTCTTGTCAGTGGTTTTGCTGAGGTAATGGACGTTCTGCCCAAAACGGGACTTTTTGGTGTAGATGTCCTTTGCGCTCAACTCGCGTTCGCGCTCCTTGCTCACCTTCTCATTCGTTTGGAGCGTCAGGCGGGTGATCAAAGCTTTTACTCGATCACGAGCAGGTGCATTTGGTCCCGGACCGCTGATGGTAAAATTAGATAACTCTTCTTGGGGCTCTTTATTAACTAAGCCACGAATTTCAGCACTGCCCATGTAAAAATCCTCTTTATAAAGACTCGGGTTTTGTATTGCGTCGCGTGCTTTCATTCGCTCAAACGTCAGAACCGAAACAAGTTGTGCTTTATCTCGTTTGGATAAACGGTCGTCTGAGAAAATTGAGCGTCGTGTTTGAAAAAACTGCTTATTAACCCTTTGAACAGCCTTGCGCTGCGAGGGTAATAACTTGTTCTCTTCTATTTGCCGATTGAAATAAGCGGCTACAGTTGAAGCGTTGCGGTTAACAGCAACTGTTTTAAAAGTTGCTAACTTCATCACCAGCGCTGACTCAACCGGACTTTTCAAAGGCGCAAACAAACGCCGAGTCCGGGCTTCAATATCAGTGATGGTTGCAACACGATGAGGATTCAGTGCGTAAGGCGGGATGTTTCGTTTGCTGCTGGTACTGCTTCTGGACTTGCGAGGTTTACCGGACTGACCGGATCCTGGATCAGCTGCTGGTGGATCCCGAGATGTCCCATCTCCTGGATCGAACGTAGCAACCAAACCTATCTCAAGGGGCGACTCGACGGATTGATTCAACGGCTCGAAAAGCCGTCGGCCGCGCTGTTCGATGTCTGCAATAGTCGCCCTTCTACGTGGGTCCCGCGCATAGGGCGGAATTACGGCTCCAGATCTACGTCCGCGTATTCGCTGTTGTCGGCCGTCGCTGGGGATTGTGTCGGCAGTGCCCCCGTCTGCTGCTGGCGTAAGAACGCCGGCACGTCCTCCGGGTCGTCCTCGTCCATTCGGGGCTCGTCTGGATCCTCCTCCTGGTAGAGTTGGTCGCAATCCAGTATCTCCTCCTGTGTCCGGCTGTCCCAGGTGAAAGTGTGCATCGCCCTGCAGTAATTGCGCACCACCAGGCTCTTGGGTTGGTCGGGCTTGCCGGTCAACTGCCACATCGCTGCCGAACATGTTTTGCAAGCCATTGGCAGCTTCAAGAGGTCGCGTGGTTCCAATTTCAGCAGCACTTCGCTTACCACGATTCTTTGGCTTGTTGTGTCTTGGACTGATGTCATGAGAGTCTCCATAGTCTGCGTAAAATGCATGTTCGCGCTGGTTCAACAGAGCGGTTCTTTCGGTTGGTGAGGCATCTTTATAAAGTTTTCGAAAAGATGGCGTCGCCTTACTAACGTATTTAAGCTCTTTAGCCCTGCGAGGCCATTCGGTAAGTCGCTCCTGAATAACGTGCTTTTCCAGAGGAGGTTTTCTCAACTGGCGCCTGACAACGAAATCATCCTGAAAAATCGTGTCTTTAAGATTGGTAAACTTCGCGTCATCTGGCAGCTTTACAGCGACATATTCATTTTCCTTGCCTTGGTTGCGGATCTTAATTTCACCATGAGAGGCGACCAATTCGTAAAAGTCCTGACGCGTCGAAACTCCTGTTTCAATAATCTGTTTGACTAACTTCTGCTTGAACTCACGATTTTTCCCGTAAAAGTCGTCACCTTTATATCTAGACAAAACACTTGCTGCATCCTTTGGATCAACACGAACATGCTCCCTAGGCGACGCAAGTTCGTACTTCTGATTTATGTATTCTTGAAAAGCCTCAAAATAGCGCTCATTCGAAGAGTACATACCTACAGGATTAGCCTCATTACCACTAAGCAAATTCTTACGAGGAATAATTATGTGGATATGAGGCTTGCGCTCAATCAAATCACCGGTCTTATGATCTTTAATATGCTTAATTTTTGGCAAATGCGCTTCCGCGTAAAAATTAAACTCATCATCTTTATAGGCATGCATCAGGAACTGCTTGAATTCAGCAGTGACCGCCGTTAACGTTTCGTGAGAGACATTGTCTTCACGAAAGGCCATAGTGAAAGATAAATAACGGTTCTGTCCGTTATCCGGAATACTTTCATAGACCATTTTAGTTAAATCTAAATCACCGTCTAAAATGACGCGCTCATCAAGCTCGCTACGTGAAAACTCTCGCCCCTCTTTTTTACCCTCTTCAAGATACTCCTTGGCACCAGTGTTGTAGCCCTTGCACCTAATCAGCATGCTTCACCCCGGCAAGCATCAGCTCACGAATTAGTACAAGTTCATTGATCGCCTTAATGTATAATGTCTCAGATATAATCTCGGATTTTCGGTATGCACTATTAAATCGATACGCTATCTGATTCAGGTTATTACTTGACTTGTTAAATAGAAAAAGTAGGCGGCTATTATCTTTAGATAACGTTGGCGCTTCAAACACGGCATTAGAGTTAAATAATATCTCTCTTAGAAAGTCTGACTGCTTAACTCCACTGTTACGGAGCTTCTCTTCATATGGCGCAATATCCTCCTCGCGCAGCCGGAAGGAGACCACGCGGGTTTTGTTTTTTGACATGGCAAACACCCCAACGGATCAACCAACGAAATAGACAACAGGCATTGCAGGCTTCCCGCTTTGCGGGGTTTCAAAGGGGTTTCCCCTTTGGCGCGGACGACTGTTTTCAAAATGCGAAGCACTTTTGTAAACAATCGGTAACGTGCCTCTCTTTTTAAGGCCCTTGCTTCGATTGGCATAGATTTGCGTAGATTTGCATTAGGTTGCATTGGAGCCTTGAGTAAGCTCCAGATTTGCATTAATTTGCAGTGAATTGCGTTATGAGGAGATTTTCACGATGACTGCTACAAAGCCCAAATCCAGGACCGGGAAAAGCCAATTTTTCCCACTGATGCAGCAAATTCAGGATCGCCTGGCCTTGGGAGAAACAAATCGACAGATTCACGATGACTTGATGGACAAGGAGTTGGTCAAGATCAGCTATGACCAATTCTCCAGGTACATCAGGCAGCATCTGAAAATTGCGAAACCGACGGTTATTACTCAACGAACTAGCCCAGCCACACAACTAGCAGCCCCTCAAGAACATCCCTTCAACTTTAAAGATCGCGAGACAGCCAACGGCGAGCGCAGGAGGATCAGCGATAAAGACTTTCATAACTCCGTACCTGACCTCTCAAAAATCTACGGTACGCCCGACAAGATAAATGAATAACGCCGCTAGCGAGCGGCGTTAAGCGGCTCGACGCATTAGTTAGGTTTTCGCTGCTCGACGAATAGTTTTTTATACGTTGGCGGAAGTGTTCCAACTATCTGTTGTTGGTCGCTGTACTTGCTACGCCAGTAATCTGCAGCATCCCGATTGTCGATACCTACCCCATACAACACATAGGCCGCAGTAGAAAATACTCCGAGCAGAACGAGTACAGCCGACGATAACAGCAGGTTGGCGAAAAACGTCCTTTTACTTTTTGTGTGGGCGCCTAGGGATCGAAGGTCAGTTTCCAGCTTTACCACTTCGCTTTTCAGACGCTGTACTGAACCAGTTACGGCCGAATCTACACTTAGTTCAACTGCGTCTTTAATACGGCGATGAGCCGACTCCAACTCGACTTTTGAAAGGGCTGCCAAAACAGCCTTTGTTTCAGTAGTCAATTGGCCGGCACTCCTTTCTGCTTCCTCAACAGCTCCGGCGATAATGTTTAAGCTACTTTCAAGTACCAGGGGAATGCTTTCGATTGCTTCAACAATCGGGGCTGAGAATGTTCTCATCGCTGCTTGATTCGCCATGACCATGGCGAAAATTGGATCCTGATTTGACAGCTTAATTCCAAGCCCGGCGAAAACGTCCATTTTGATCTGTTCAAAAAGTTCGTTATTGTTATCCATAATTATACCTCTGGCACATAACCGAACACTCTATCCAGTTCGGCGTAGAGGGACTCAAATACGCGATTAACTCGGGACTTAGCTATGAAGCCAAACTTATCGGACTCCTTAAACTCTCGGCAAGTCATATGATTTTCCGTCAGCAAACGAATATCCGTGCTGTATGCGTCGCTATTGCGATCCTCGATTTTCACTACACCCTGAATAATATCGGAATTAGCTGTTACCCAAGGCATTACCGAAAGTGCTTTACCATCAAATTCAGGAATTCCCCAAAACTCATTCTCCCATACGACGATCTTGGTATTTGTCTTTGACTTCCTCACCAATTCGATCATAGAGAGCAAACCAGTTACAGTATCGTCCTTGGCTTGACCACCAGTCACAACTGAATGAATATAAACTTGCTTGCCATACTCTTGCATGGTCTCAAGAATCATATTGGAGCTAATAAACTTTGCAACAGGCAAAAACGTTGATGCTCCATTATCAACAATAGATACCTGCTCAGTGCAAAGGATCGCCTCAAACAATGGGTCAAACAAGCGCTGAATTACGGTACCGCCCTCTGTAATCGGAACCAACTGCACGTTGAGTGCGCTAATACGGTGGAAAGTGCTGTTTACAGGGTCTGTATCACCGCAAACCGGTACAAGGCCACGCTCAACCGCATATTGCGCCAATACAGATGATATAAATGATTTCCCTACTCCACCTTTGCCTTGAAGTGTCCAGTGCGTTGTGTTCAAAAGGAAGTCATATGCAATTAATGGATTTTCAGGCTTGCGTACTTTAGTCATAGACCTAACTCACAATAAAAATGGAATGACTGCGAAGTCATCAATGACCGCGCAAGAAAATTAAGAAATTGGATGTATTGGCTAGAGCAACACCAAGGGCTCTGCCCTTGTCATCTCGCCAGCGGCCGCGTGGACCTCAGGAGCGTGGGGGGAGAAGCAACCCCCACACTCCTGCGGTGAGCCTTGTTTTGTGGTTGTGCCGTCAAGTGTGCGCTTCGCCCGTGCTTCCGTTCACCGGAACGGTAAAGCTGTTCCGCCGAGCCGGGAGCGCGGCACCTGACTGTGCGACGGGCGGAGGAGACGCTGCTAGAACGGAATATCTGGATCCAACCCATCATCAGCGCCTGCCTGGGGAGACTGCTGTGGCCGCTGCTGCTGCCCGCTGCGCGATCCCTGCTTATCCTCCTGGGGTCGCCCCCCGAGTAACTGCATAGTCCCTTGCATGTCCACCACGATCTCAGTGGTGTAACGCTTGATCCCGTCCTTCTCCCATTCGCGAGTCTGCAACTTGCCCTCGATGTAAACCTGGGAGCCTTTGCCAAGGTATTCGCCGGCAATTTCAGCGACTTTGCCGAACAGTGATACGCGGTGCCACTCAGTTTTTTCAACCTTCTGGCCGGACTGTTTATCCGTCCATTGCTCGCTTGTCGCCAGGCTCAAATTGGTCACAGCATTGCCATTCGGCAAGTAGCGGACCTCAGGGTCTTGCCCACAGGTGCCAACCAGAATGACTTTGTTCACTCCGCGTGCCATAGGTAAATCCTCATATGATTCGATTAATGTAAGTTAGCGAGCGAAAACCATTTGAACCTTGCCTTGCGCATCGAGCCGCAACGCCGCGTCAAAGGTGGTGCCATTTTTTGTAGACTTGAAACCCTTCAACGTCGCCGTTTTGCCTTTTGTCAGCAGCGTTTCTAACTGTATCGACGTCAGGGTTTTGCCACTTATCTGAGGCCAAACTTTGAATACGCAGCCTTTGCATGCGACAACCTTCGATGTGATCGCCAGTTCGCCACCACACATTGGACATTTAGCGCTGATCTGAAAGGCTGGGGCTTGAACCTGGATCTGGATATTGGCCACGTCGACATTGCGTACCTGTTCAGCAATAAATGATTCCAGTTCATCCAGGAAAGCGTCGGTACTCAGTTCGCCTCGCTCAATCCGCTGTTGCTGCTCATGCCACAACGCCGTCATATCTGGCGTAGTGGCGATAGAAGGCAGCGCAGCGACAAACTCCAGCCCTAGAGGCGTCGGTACGAACTTCTTTTTCTCCACCGAATAGAACTTCCGCTCTCGCAGTTTTGCGAGCATAGAACCCCGGGTTGCCGGCGTTCCAATCCCGCCGTTTTCGCCTGCAGCTTTGCCCTTGTCCCGCTCCAGCAATAGTTGCTTGATTCGCGGATCCTGTACGTACTTAGAAACGCGCTGCAGATCCTTGAGCAAGGTGTCTTCGGTGTAGAGGGGCAAAGGCCGGGTCTTTTCCTTGGAGACCTTCACGTCGGCGCAGAAGCATGTATCAGCGACAGCCATGACCGACAAAACATCAAACCGGCTCTCAACCTGGTCTTCTTCCTCGACCTTTCCTTCCTCATTCTCCATATCCTCTGAAATGAGTGAGGTCCAACCGGCGACGGTCGTCTTGTTGGCTTTAGCGACAAATTCGTAACCCGTAACGTCAAAGTGCACTTCCGCTGCCAAATAGCGTTTTTCCGGCAAAAATTGAGCTAAGTAACGCTTCACAATCGCCATATAGACCTTGTGCTCATCACTGGTCAGCTGTGCGACATCGAATTTCGACGCTGTGGGAATGATCGCCGTATGCGCAGATACCTTTAAATCATTGAATGCTCTGCTTTTGCGCGTCGGATCCACGCTGGTGAAAGCCCCGGCTAACTCAGGCAGCCCAAGTGCCAGTGCCGCCAGGGTCTCCGGGGCCTCGGAAAATTGCTCGTCAGTCAGGTAGCTGCAGTCAGAACGGTTGTACGTGATCGCCTTGTGCTTCTCGCGCAGTGCTTGAGTGATAGCAAGCGTCTTTTCGGCATCCAAACCATGCTCTTTGCTGATGTGAACCTGCAGATCTAACAGAGAAAACGGCAGCGGTGCGGGGGTAGTTTTCTCTGGCACGCTGACCGCAGTGACGTTTGCCGGCGACTGACGGCAGGCGCTGGCAACGATGTTTGTATAGCCCTCATCAATGATTCGGTTTTTATCGTTTACCGGCGCGCCGTCCGGCACCAAGAACCGCGCCCCAAGCTTGTTTTCACCGAAGGTCAGACTTGCACTCAGGTTGTAAAAGTAAGTCGCTGCGTGGCTTCGGTTTGCGAGATAACGATTCACGATCAGGCCCAACACTACCGTTTGCACGCGACCGACTGACAAAACGCCTTTAACACCTTTGGACTGAGCAGCAAGCGTGTAAGCCCTGGTCATGTTGAATCCGTAGAGCTGATCGCCAATGCTGCGCGCTAGCGCTTTTTGCGACAAACCATAAAACTCACCGTTGTCCTTCATATTGCCCAGCGCCTTACGCGCGGCATTCGCGTTCATATCGCTGATCAGCAGTCGTTTCACTGGGCTTTTGTTTGCGAAGTACAGCAACACTTCATCAACCAGCAGCTGACCCTCGTCGTCGGGGTCGCCGGCGTGAACAATTTCCGACGCCTTGCCGATCCATTCACCTACCGTTTTGAGCTGGTCCTGAGTAGCAGAAATGGGCACGTACTTCTCTGGCCGAAGCTTCAAAGGGAGATGTTCGGCATTCCATTTTGCATACTCCGGGTTGTGCGCCTCCGGTCCGGCCAGGGCTAGCAAGTGACCGATGCACCAGGTCACAACGTCTTGTCCACACTCGATGTATCCGCCTTTGCTTCGTGGATTACCGAGTGCCTCAGCAATAACTTTGGCAAGAGCAGGTTTTTCAGCAATAAATACGCGCATATGAAAACCACCTTAAATATAGGTTGAATAAGTTTGTTTAACCAGACACTTTGCCAAACTTGTCATTGATTAATTTGTTTGTTACTGGATCTGCTCCTGGACAACTGTTAGTGAACCCCAATCGCGCTTTTGCTGTTTGGTTCCAGTCGACTTTCTTTTTCTTCTTGAAGACTATAATGAGGAAATGATCTTTGATTGCATCATCACATTGGCTCTCATTAGTTCCGGTGAGCAAACCGAACATACAAAAAGCTGTCTTGCATGGATCTGCAGCAAACGCGGGAGGCGTGCCCAATACTGCAACTGCTAGAACTACTACCGTGATGGACTTCCGCAACCTTAGCGGGAAGCAACGTTCCGGCAGGCGCAACTGGCCCGCGACCATTTTGATTCTGATCATGAGTAATACCTTTGGGCTTTGGCGGTGACGCAGGGTTATGCAGGGTTATGCAGGGTTATGCAGGCGGGTTATTGCGTTTTTCTTGTTCGTTACGCAGTTGCTGGTCATGCGGTGCGGCGACGGCTACCTTTGCTTCGACTGTACGGACAGACACTGTCAAATCATCAATTTTCGCGGCGTCACCCAACGGGATCGTAGGGGGTGTCATGTGAGCCCTGTCGTTAAAAACATCCTCCTCATACCAAAAGATCTTCCGCGCCCTAATCTTGATTGGCGGTGTTTTTTTAGTGCCCTGCACGAAAATCAGTTCTTCGTGGTATGGCAGCTCGTTTACCTCCTGCGGAAGCATCAGCGCCCGTGCAACTTCGCTGTAGTTGTCAGTCGCAGATCCGTTTTTCCCTTTGTTGATGGACTGGTTTTTAATTCGCACCGTCTTGGTTCCTAGCGCCTTGCTGTACTCCTCCGCTAGCTTGATATCTCCGGCGCTGAAAACGACTTCAATGTGGAACGCCTTCATGATGCCGTTACCAGTTTGCTCACCATAGGTGCGCTCGGCGCGCATCTGATCTTTGCCCTGAAAGATAATTAGATATCGCAGGCCAGCACCCCGCGTCAGCGCCGGCGCCGTCTCCATGATCTCCATACGTCCCATGATGGCAATCTCATCAATCAAAAAAAGCACCTGGTACTTGAGCCGCAAAGAACCGTCCGGGCAGTGCCCACCCTGCTCCGGTAACACCTTTGAGTTTTCACGTATGGCCTGGGTAAAAAACAGGTTCATCAGAGGGCCGTACTTTTTGAGTGATCCTTCTGTCACACAGAAGTAAACACTCATCTTTTCTTCGCGCAGCTTGGAAAAGTCAATGTCATCACCAGACACCGCCCAGGCAACCGTTTTTTCTCCATACATCGCCAGGATGTCGCGCACGATATCGGCAGTAGTTGACCAACCGCTGCTCTTGTTTTTTGACGCCTCGTATACGCCATTCAGTTCGCGTAAACACTCAACCGACAGGCGATCAGGGCCGTCGCTCCTGGACTCAATGACCTGTTGAGCCCACACACCCATCGCGCTGCCCAAGGCTCCGATTTCGTACGCCTGGGGCAGTGTGCAAGGCATACCCGGCGTTTCCATCAGGTACAAGATGATTGCGCCAAAAACATTCGCTGCCTTGTTGTACCACTCTTGGTTTTTCGGGTTGTCCGACACGTACAAAACACTGGCAAGCGAACGAATCTCACCTAACCGATACAGTGGATCCCGACTGACCCGAGCGAGCGGGTTCCATCTATGGGTTTCCATACGTTCTGGCGAGAATCGAAACACCTTTTGGCCCATCGCCGCACGGAATCCGGCAGTGGTGTCCCAGTTCTCGAATTTCGGATCGTTTACGACAACTGAATCCGGATAACTCAATAGGTTGGGAATCACGATACCGACGCCTTTGCCCGTTCCAGGCGGGGCAGCGAGCATAAGGAAAGTTTGACCATAGGACGCCAGGAACGAATCGTTTTTGGGGTGCTTGCCGATCAAAAGCGCTGGGTGCTTGTCGATTCGTTTCTGAGGGCGTTTCGGGCTATACGCTAGAGCTGCCATGTGCCCTCCGTTTCTTCGAAAAAACGATTTGCTTGCCAAGGTGGTAGGCATGAAAGGCTTCCGGCGTCATGCCAAGCGCAAGGCGCTTTTGGTCTTCCTCTACCACACCATGCTCAAACTGCTCCACGGCTTCACTGTCATCCTTGAACACACGGTTGAAGTCTGCCCGCACCTGGTGCGAGTTCTTCTCCCGGACAAAGGCATGACCAAATTGGCGCGCCAAGAACAAATCAGCGTCGCGTGATTGCTGGGCTTCTGATTTCATACTTCTGCTCTTTGTTAGTTTATCGAGTCCCTATATGGCTGGGTGATTCATCGCGCAGGTGTATAGGGGCCACCAAGCCGCAAGTGGCGCGGTAGTAATTAGGTATTTATAAGCTGTGTTAATGGGAAGTAGCGCACCAAACAGTGCGTACCGAAAACTTTTATTGGTACTCCCCCTTATATTCAAACAACTTCAATTCTTTGTTGTTTGCAAATCGCGCGTCCCCGTGTAGCGACGACACGCGTTTGAATTTCATCAGGTAGGCCAGAATGGTGATGCCGATGGGCAAAAAGGTAATCGCTGCGGTAGCGCACCAGGCCCAGGGCAAATAAACCAGTCGATAATCGTCCAACGTCAACTTTGATGCATCGAGGAGCGTATGCCATGTCACCCCTATATGACCCTCATCGTTGAGCATCAGGAAAAGCCAGCCGCCGGCGTAGATGCCCAAAGCGAAACACAACACAGTCACTACCAGGATCAAGACAGCGAGCGCTATCCACCACATAAAACCTCCTCATACAGCCCGAGTGTTGAGCAGTTTCAGTTTTTGTTCGGGTTCGTAATGCACTTCAAGAATTTGCGTTTTTTCCATGTAAACCATGACGTCAAAGGATGTTCTCACCAGCTGCTCTACATAGCTGTAGTCGAGGCCCATACCGACCTCAGACTGTTTCACCAGGCCGCACACGCGCGCGATACCAGATACACAATCATTTGCATGAGCTGTGGTCACGGTGCCTGGTACGCCCGTGTTGAGAATTTCGATGTAGTGCCACGCCTCATCACCCGTCAGCTCTGCCAAAAATAGGTGATCTGGCTTCATCCTCATCGTGCTGGCAACAAGAGTTTTAGGCGCAACCGTGGGGCCATATAACAGGTGCACATGATTGGGGTGCAACGGCAGCAATAGTTCGTTGATCGCCTCGATGGTTATCATCCGCCGGTGCCTTGGGAACTTGTCCACCAGCGCTTTAGCCAAGGTGGTTTTACCGCTGCCTGGTCCTCCAAAAATGATGATATTGAGCTTATGGAACACCGCCATTTCGAAGAACGTTTCCCAATCGCCTGCAGCATGCGCGGTCAGAATTTCCTTCTGCCAATCGGCCAACTCCACAGCCGCTGACCGGATGGCCTTGGCGTTAGCAAAACGGCCGCTATTGATGTAGTCCGCAAGGGAAAAGCGTTCCAATGATGGGTTTCGAATCGAGAATGAAATGGTGCCGGTTTCGCAGGCCGGAGGAATCACTAACTGAGCGCGCACCCCCTCAGGGAACGAACGAGGAAACTTCAAGGTATGGATTGGCGTTGCCGGCGACAGAACAACACCATTGTAGGCAGCAAGGCTGTTTGCAACCCTCCAGCACAAGTCATGGCTCAACCATGGGGCGTCTTCACGAGCGCCGCTCGGGTCAGTGTCCGTCGCTGGCCAGATTTCGCCAGGACGATTGATCAATACTTCGGTGACATCCGGGCGCTGTAGTCGCTGGGTAATACCGGCCTGGGCTAAAAAATCTTGGAGCAGTGTTGAATCCACCAGCAAATCGGCCGGCTCGGCCTCCCCGGCCGGTGTTATTGGATCGCTGTTCATATTGACCTCTTTAACGGTTTTCAAAGACGCTCGAAAAGTCGATATCACGGGCCACGATCACCGTGATGACTGTGCCTGGCAGGATGTAACCAGTAGGCGCAATGTTGATGGTGCTGTTCAGTGCCTTATCCGCCATGCTTTCGACGTTCTGCTCACTGTTATTCACGGTGTAGCCACCAGAATCGCTGCTCTTTGTCGCTGTTGTAGCGGCCTTTAGCGCATCCTGAATGAATGACAACACGATTGCGCCGCCGTAACGCTCCGGGTAGTGATTATCTATCCAGGCTTTCGTCCCACTCGCGCCCATTGGACCGGCCCCCAAGCTATCCAGTCGTGCACGAACACCCGACTGGGTTTCTAGCTCAGTCCAGGATGTGAATACGTTCTGTTGGCCAGCAATCAACGCGACCTTCTGTACACCCGTCAGGCGGTCACTTGCATCCGCGATGATCGTAGAACCATCGGCTGAATAAAGCGGCTCTGTGAGGCGACAGTCGATGACGCCGGGCTGCTCGGTGATAATCTCTGGATATACCGCACAGCGTGCGTAGGTGCCGTGCGCAAGCAGATATTTACCTGCCGGCGACAACGAAGCTTGGCCCGGGGCAAAGGTAACTCCAGAAAGATCATTTAAATTCCCTCGGGACGCAGAGCCCCCGCCATTCCCGGTTAATGCCGATGCGTCTATAGAACCGCCAGGAAGGCTCGCAGGACCTCCAGGCGGAGGCTGAGTGCCAGATGGATTTGACTCTCCCTGATTGCCTCCAATGCCCCTTGCGTAGCCCCCTGGATTGTTGATTACGGCCCCCATCAATACTCCGCCCGTAAGCTTTCGCTGGGCCGCCGTCATTTCTGTAGCCGCCGGGGCCGCATTGCCCGTCGTTCCGGGCTGCTGCTTACCTGTTGGTTTAGGCGTTGATGTGGCAGGAGGCGGCGCGCTCTCCTCCGCTTTTTTGGCGGCTTCTGCGTCCTTCTTTCGCTGCTCCTCCTCAAGCTCACGGAGCTTTTCTGCCCGCCGCTCCTTCATCCCGCGATCATCTGGAGCTGGAGTATTCAAGGTGGCATCTGCTTTTGCCTTGGTCTCATCGACCTCGCTCCCGCCCTGTCGCATCTCCCCAATTACCAAGGACCAACCGCCGATGAAAGCGATAATGAACAGCACCACAACCAGAGCGATTAGCGCGTAAATTTTCACCGGTCTCGGCTTTTTCCGTTTGCCCCGCAAGTCGAAAGAGCCTCTAGCCTTGGAAGAACGGGGCGTGTCAGGTTGCTCGACCGTAGGGGCCGCTATCACCTCAGATTCATTGTTCTCCACGCTTCACCTCCCGGACTTCGCCTGTAGTCGTTCCGTTGAAGTTGTAAGTGGTACCAAGCGCCTGGGTGGGACGCATTTCAAGGACCAGGTTATTCAAGCGAAGTCGGAACAGCTGGCTTACGCCATGTACAACCAGAATGTCGCGAACCGGACGAACGTTAGCCAGGGTCTCAGTGCCATCTGGTAGGACTTGATACACAACCGGGCGCGGCAGGTTTGTTGGAAAGCGGAAGCATGTAAATGTCCCGTTATCCCACGCTTCTGCGGGAGCTAAGGACCGCTCACCACGCTTTTGATACGGCCCGCTGTGCAAGCCGTTGCAGGGATCTGCTACCAGGTTGGCCGGAACTGGCTTCGGAGGTTCGGGATGCTTAAAGCGAAGCAAATAGGTCATGTCGTTGAGTTTTTTTACTAACTTCATTTCGATTACATAGGTATGCCTATTGGTGTTGATCGTAAAGTTTGTATCGGGATCCTTGGCATTTATGGGTTTTAAGGTGATCAAGTTACCCGTTTGGTTCAAGCCCAACTCCCAGGCAGTGGGATCGCCGGCTGTAATCACACCGTCACGGCCCATCACGGTTTCTTTGGGAGGTAAAAGTATTGATGAGGTTCGGCCAACGAAAGCCTGAACGCGATAAACGTTGTCAGGGTTATAAATGGCTGTCTGAATTCTGCTATCCAGTGAAGACCTTTCGCCCATTGTTTCGGCCTTTGCGTGTGAAACGCTGAGGGCAACGGACAATGCAATAACTGTCGAGAGTATCCTACCCATCATTTCACTCCGACTTCCTGTACCGTTGAATAGCTCTTAACGCCAAATCCCCTTGGGTTTACTAATTCTTGCTCACGTTTTTTAGCAGGGTTTTTGTAGTCAAAACTGATTGTAATTACCCATACGGCCGGCCTGATATTCATGTCAGGTACGCCGTTCCGATCTACAACTGTTTTCGTCACTCGGACTTGAGCTGTCTTTGTTGGGTCATCTGGCCGTTGGCGAGGGAGCGGGGTTACACCATTAACCTCAACCCGCATTTGACGACTATTGCCCAACGTATCGATATAACCCTTCTTCGACAGCTGAAAGTTTTTATACTCTCCAAACGTCTCCGCATACGACATTGTTTCAACGAGGTTGTAATTCGCATCGTTGTCAGCAAAGTTATATCCCTCCCTTAGTCGAACATAGTTACTCAACCAAAAATCATCATCGCGTTGTTCCTGAGTTTTAGGATCGTCCACCTGTGGGACCAAATCGGTATAACCGGTGATATTGTCGACTCGCACCAAGTACGGAATGACCGTCTTCAATGGTGTTAGGCCCAATACTGCACCGATTGACATAAATGCCAACAGCCCAAAAAAGGCCGATAAGCGCTTCCACGTTTTAACGCTTTTTTGAAGGTCTTTTGCAACGTTCGCTTCAAACCAGCGTGCTGCGTTGGAGTAGGCTTGTACTGCTAAACTAATGTGCCGTGCGTCTGAAGGCTCATTTAGCAACCCTAACTCCATTACCTGCTCTTGCTCCACAATCTGGTCTTTGGTTTTGCGAGAGGTAAACATATCTATTATCTCGAAAATAAAGTAATCAAAACCCACGCACGCATTAACTCAACGGTGCAGGAAGGTAATTAGGCGTTTTAATAAAGAATTTAATTATTGCTGATTATCTGCAAATACTTTTTGGTAAAGGTTGCTCTGTATCGTCGCGCGGGCTCCCCACCAGCTGGTCGGTGATAGCAACCGGCTGCCCTTACCCAATCTCCTTCTTTTTCAAAGCATTTACGCAGTTCAATTGCGGCGGTATTCAAATTGTCGCTTGGCGACAGCGCATCGCAAGGATGGGCGTAGTGGTGTGAGCCTACCCACCCCCAATTCTGCTGCGTGAGCCCAATGTCCACTCCATACTTACCATGTATCCGTAGCCCTTCCATAACCGCACTGCAGGCTTCTGCACGGGTCGCGAAGTAACTGCCTTTGCCCTTGACGTTCAATGTCCAGGGCCAAGGGTAATAACCGATTGTGATTTTTAGGTTGCTTTCAACCTTTGCAATTGAATACAAAACAGCCGGTGGTACACCATGCATGACTGCCGCACGCTGATATGCAGGTGGAGGAATTTCAGCGTGCCCAAAGCTGGGCATAAGAGTGGCAATGAGGATTAGCAATCTCTTCATTGGATAAGTACCACCGCGCTATTAGGAATTTGTGGAGGTAGCGTAATACCAATATTCGCCATATTAGGTGATAGCAAGATACCATTCTGATTGGTTCCAACATTCACTGATCCCGTTAGACGCGCTAGCTCGCCTGCTAGACCAGGTATCGAACCAAAAAAATATGTATAACTTTTTCCTGTTGTCACGTAGTTAGCCAAATACGGGGACTTTATATACCAGCTTGGCAATACTATTTGACTATCCGGTACATTTCCGTTGAATTCGGGATTTGCCTGTGCGTAGGTGGCAACGGCATTCCGATATACCAACATATTCAGCGATGTCGCTGAAATATCCGAATAATTAGAAATACGCTCTTGGCGCACTTGTTCTGAATTATAGATAAATGAAACAGCCAGCGAGACGACAATCAATATCCATACAAGAGGCATGAATAACACCCTACATAAGACGTTTTAGAAGTGTGCTTTCATGCCTACTACTCAAACATATAAAGCGATTACTGTTTAAGTAGCTCAGTCGAGCTTATAGCAACTGTAGGCTGCACATGGGTTGCATCCGCCGATTGCGACGGCAAATTGCGAATTGGGGGTGTAGCCGGCTGGACAGCTGCAAGAGCCAGTAAACGGATTTGCTGCAGCGCAACCACCAGGTTGGTGGGATGCAGTCCAAAACGATCCTCCCCATCGATCCTTTCCCGCAGAACCTTTCCAGAGACCTGACTGACAAGAAAGAGCCAGCCCAGCAGCATTGCGCCCAATCAACCCATTCGGGGTGCATGCGGCGCCCTCTACGGCGACTCCATCCAGTTGCAAGTATTCGCCTACCTGAGTTCGCCCTGTAGAGGTGAGTTTTCCAGCCCGCATTTCTCCACCAGTAGTGACCCCTTTATCCCCGTAGGATCTGAGCCAGTCAGGATCATTCATATACCAACCGCCTAACCACTTCTCATTGAGCCACCCGGTGTCCCCTTTGGTTCGAAACCAGCCGCCGGTGGTAGTCTCCCCTGTGGTGTTTGTGGTTTCTGCATTCAACGTCGCCGTGTTGGTGTTTTTTACCGCGTTAAGATCATTGCCATTCAGGTTAATCGATGTGTTCATCGCGTTAACCTCAGGATGACCAGGTACTGCATTTCGATACAGGTAGTCGTTTGTCAGCGTACCGTCCTGTAAAAATAGCGCGCTCGCGGTATGCCCTGTGCCGGGATTCATCCCATAGTTGCTTAAGGCGATTTGCCAACCGCCACGCACACCTTGAACGATGCCGTTATTGCTAACAGGAATGAACCCACCAGTCCCACCCAAGTTCTCTGCGATTTCGCGGGTGCCAATTTCATCAATTGTTTCCCCCCCTGTCGTTAACACAATTGACTCAAGCTGGTTCGGAGCTGGACTGCGAGCGAGAACCAAGAAGGTTTGCCCAAACGCGTTTGTGTCACCAAAACCAATCGGCAAATACTTTGTGTTGCGCAGCATCGCAACCGTAATTTGCACAGGTACGGTAGGAGTTGCCGAGGCTACTACGGTGCTAAAGTAGTCTTTAAGGTACTTCGCTGCAGCATCAGCGACGGCTTGTTGCTGCTGGGCCGCGATCTGGTAGTTCTGCGAATCCATATGCCTCGAAAGTTGTTGAGCCCCAATCGCACTCATAACGACGAATACGATAATTACGAACATCACCTCAATGGCGATGAATCCGGCTTGTTTATTTTGTGTTCGCGATTTCACATTAACTACCTCCATATATGTTTCTCCTCGCTTGGTTTTCCACGTCTTGGTCGACGTGCTGAACGTTGCCTGTTCGGATCTTCTCGCGAATACCTGGGCCGTCCTCACCGGAGAACAGAAGGCTTTTGACTTTCAGGGTTGGTATGCCTCTGCCTCTGTCCAATGTCTGAAATACAACTGCAAGTAACCCTTGGGCCAGGATTTCGCGTGCATTACTAATCCTCGGTTGAGCCAGTGCAGCGATATATTCAATTGCTTGCGAAGGTGATCCGGAATGAGACGTGGTGATAATGAAATGCCCGTTGATTGCGGCTCGCACCACTAAGGCGGCTGTCTTGTCATCACGTATCTCCCCCACGAATAGCAGATCGGCCCGGGTGCGTAGCGCGCGCAGGAATGCTTCTTCATAGCCTCCCGTACGTCGCGAAACCTGCATCTGTATACAGCGCCCCTGGCCATGGGAGCCGTTAAGGTTGGTCTCTTGAGGGTCCTCCATAGCGAATGCGATACCCCCGCAACTCTCTAAACGCGCGATCACCAAGGACGCAGCACTTGAAGTCTTGCCAGCCCCCATCTCACCGCAAAAAATCACCAGGCCCCTTACAGCGTCGTTCAACAGCGTGTTGACCAAATCATCAGGCAGGCCAAGCAAATCGAATGGAATGATCTTTGGCTTCGCTTTTGATATCGCAAAAACCTCATTACCCATCGAATCGATGATCTGCGTTACACGTAACACAACACCATCTTCTATCAGTGAAAACTCAGGGTCTTGAAACTCCGCAAAGTGAGCTGAACATTTATCTCTTAAACGCTTGAGGTCGTCGGCCCACTCAGACGGAGCCGAAACCTTTTTGGCCTCGGCTCCGTCCAGCCCTTTCACATCGCTAAAGCCTTCGCCCAAGTAGAGGTCAACGAAGTTTGCCTCTGTGATACGGCCCATACTGGCTCCTTAGAAAACTGTCCAGGCCAGGCTGTTTGTGTTGGTATCTGTGCAACTGGCGGCTGCGGTGGCAGAAGATACTTCGCCGGTGACACTTGACCCGCCGTTGATCGATGTAGCGACCTTTTGACCTCTGCTGATTTTGGTTGCCAAGGTCATGCACGCATCACCAGGGATGCCATTTTCAGTCAGGATGAAAGTCATTCCGCCCGAAGCTACGGTGACCGATCCGTTCCACGCGTTGTAAAGCGTGTTTCCGGAAACGCTCATGTTTGGCAAGCCTTTGCTAGTAACCAGCTGGGGAACAAGGCTTGTGCCGGAAGTACCGTAGCCGTTGCTCCCTTTAAGTTTGCGAGTGTTGGCGATCAGCTGGCCTATGTTGGATTGCTCATTGCTGACATCGGAACTTCCGAGCAGCGAGCCGCCGTTATAAATCGCGTAGCCAATGCCAATAGCGATCACGATGAGAACGAACAGCATCGATAAGTCGATAAAACCGGCCTGGCGTTGTTGACGTTTGACTTTACGTTGCATGGAAAATACCCCTCGGTGGATTAATGTTGAATGGTGTTCGCTACATCAGCCTGCATGCTGTATGTCCCGATCAAGACCAGGATCATCAGCACGCCAATAGCCATCGATGAAAAAATCAGAAGACCCTTTGAGTACCGCTCAACGCTCTTGAGCGAGTTGGCAAGCCAGCGGGTACTGAAACGGTGTATCGACTCTGAGAAGCCCTTACGAGTCGCAAGAACGCAGAGAAACTGTACTGCTTGCTTGTCGGGAAACTGGTGCCCTGCCAGCTTTAGTGCCATCCCAAAGTTTTTACCCATCCTTACGCCGTAGCGCGCGGCCGTAAGACGCTCGCGCAGCCAAGGCTTAGCGTTAAGCTCCAGGGCCTCCAGGGCATCCAGTTGATTGATGTTCGAGCGAAGCATTACCGCGATGTTGAGCAGGAAGGTGGAACCGTGCAGCGCCTTGTAAATAGACCAGGGCGGTAGTGACTCAAGCCGTACCCGAAGTGGGCCTTTGAAATACGGCAAGGTTGCGACGGACACCACGACAAACAGCACAAAGCTGATCAGTGTTATCAATCCCCAGCTGTTGACGAATGTTGCAATCGAATACAGTAGGTGGGGTATCCCAGTCCAACCCTCTGGATCGGACCGGCGAGCCATGGCCGGAACCATTCTCGTGGCAACTACGTGCAGGAGATACGCCATCAATGACCACAGCAGGGCTGGGTAGAGAGACGACGAAAGAATCAGCGATACAATTTTTTGCCTCGCCTCAATGGTGCGTACGCAATCGTCAAAGGCTTGCTGCAGATTTCCTGACTTCTCGCCGGACGCAATAATCGCCACCTCTTGGTACGGCATCCAAGGCTGGCATGCGATACCAAGCGACTTTCCGTTGCTTACAGTGGAACTCATTGCAAAACCTGCCAGGGCTACAGGGTGAAAGTTTCGCTTTCCGTCATCGCTGTAGACGTTACTCACTTCAAGTAACGCCTCCTGCAGAGGCACCCCGTTTTCTAAGAGTGCCGTCATACTTTCATAGAACTGAATGCGCTCCTTTCCTCCAAACTGCGTGCTGTACCAACGGGTCGCCAGGGATGTGTGGGCTTCATTGAGATAGTCCCGGACCTCATGGAACATCGACAGACGGGGCAGCACTGGCCCTAATGGCGTTTTACGAGTTCTTTTTGCACTCAGTAGCTGCCGAATTCTGCTCAACATTGTTTTGCTCCAGGATGTAGTGATCAAAGTCCAGTGGACCGACGATGGTCTCCGCCATCCGAGGATCAATGAGCCCTTCTTTAACCTTCATCAATGCGTGCGCAGTTTTCGTGATTCCCCCCATGTTCTTGACCCAGTAATTGCGCGCTTCACCCGCACTACGCTTGAAAACCATCATGAAATCCTGAGTCGTCACCAGCACCTCACCCACGGCTGTTCGCGTTGTGACCCCAAGCATGTCGCAGTGACTACAGCCATTGCCCACCAGGTATGCGTTCTCCACGTTCAATACGGCTAAACGTTCAACCAAATCTTCATCAAGCTCGCTCACATGATCTTTCGCCGGTTTCCGGCAATGCTTGCAAAGGACCGGCAAAAGGGACTGGTTGATCACGCCTGTCAAAAGTGCTGGGTCAGTCACAAGACTGATATCCATGCCCATATCCACCAGGCGCTGCAGGGAAGCAATAGCGTTATTCGTGTGCAGCGTGGAAAGCACCAGGTGCCCTGTAAGGCCACCAGTGAAAGCCGCAATGCAAGAAGCCAAATCGCGGACCTCCCCGTACATCAGGATGTCCGGGTCCAATCGCATAGAGTTGGAGATGGCCTGTTCCCATGTTTCCTCACTGCCTTTAGGCGACTGGTTAGCCAACAAAGGATATTCAGGGGGATCTTCCACCGTCAGGATATGCCGGGTGCCTTTGTGGTCTCTCGCGACCGCGTTAATGTTGATTTGCAGAGTTTTAGACTTGCCTGAACCGGTAGGCCCAGTGATGAAGGTCACACCGTAAGGCAGTCGACACAGCCGGCGGATCTGCGCAATCTGCACCGGCAAAAAACCCAGCTCATCGAGGGTTTGCTTGCTCTTGTCATCAGACAGCAATCGCAGGACCATCAAGGGCCCGTCTACAAGAGGACGGGTCGCCACCCTTGCGCCAAACAAACCTAATTGATCAACGAATTTTCGGCTTACGCGCGCGTCTTGGCTGATCTCGGGCTGGTAATGCTCTTTTGATACATCGCACATGCTGTTGTAGAGCGACGAACATAACTCGCGACCAATTGAGCTAGGAATTTCACTCGCTTGAGTCAGCAGACCGTGGATACGGAAAAAGATCCGTGTAATGTCATGACCTACCACAAAGTGAATGTCACTCGCTCCTGCTTTATGCGCCTGCCCCATCAACGCAATGACTTCTTTCTGACGTAACGTGCTGTTAGTAGCGGCGTTAGTTGTACCGTTATCCCGTGACTGAGCCTGATAGATAGACAGGATTTCGCTCATCGTCACCGGTTTGATTTCGTACCGCACGTCTGCACGGTCAAGGCGATCCATGAACGACATTACGTGATGGTCCATAAGATGCTGGGCCGACACGTAGAGGACGCCTGTTTCCGTGAGCGCACACAGTTGGCGTAATGAGGATTGTGCCTCCCATTCCTCACCTACGGCCGTGAGGATACGACCTACGCCAAAATCGAGTACCGGTGCTGACTCCTGATCACCGGTGGGCTCAGGAGGCAGCACTAAGGCGATGCGTGCTGATTCGTTGTTGTCAGCCTCTTGCGATGAAGCAATTTGCTGCTGAGCAAGGTTATTCATAGTGAAAACTTCCTATGGTTGTCCGAGCGTAAAAACAGGGGTTGGTGAGCCGACTTGCGCGCCTGGTAAGCCGGGGAGGCCCGAGGTTGGCGGTCGATTCGAGACCGCCGGGGAGGAAGAAAAACCAAGCGAGTAGCGCTTGCCGGCACGGGTCACCACTACGTTATCCAGACTGATGCTTTCCAGCCTGTAGCCGCCTGGAAGCTCCGGACCGCCGGTTTGTGCATCAATTTCAAATCCACCGCTGTAGAGAAGCGTGACGCGTAGATTTCTTGCAGATCCCGATACCAATTTCACTACGGGTAAAGGCTCATCGATATTTGCCTGTGGCTGCATCGGCGGGTAAAGAGATGTGACCGTTTGCCCGGGCGTCTGCCCCTGGTCGTTGATTTCGCGCAATGCCTTGGCTCGCTCACCTTGTGCTTTGTACAAAATGGTTTGGCTCTGGACTTCCGACAGCACACCCACGGTGACAGCTGAAGTGCCTTCTTCTGCTTGAACCACCTGGTGTAAACCGAGGATGCCCAGCAACACTGGCAGGAGTAGTTTTCTACTTTGCATAAAGGTCTCCAGTCACTGACCAGATCAATTGATAGTTCTTTAACTCGGTACTGATTTCGCGCAAGCGAAAGCCTGTGTCCGGTACGTTGAGCAATACGGCCGCCGGTGGTAATGAGCTGCTGTATTGCAGCTCAAAATGCTTCCATTCCGGCAATGGCGGTGGCGGTGGCGCAGCACCTCCTGGGAGGGCTGCAGGTGCGGGAACGGATACCGGTAATTCTTTGAGAGTTGGGGCGATGCCTTGTCCGTGTAACCAGGACGTAAGTAGCGGTAGCGCTTCACTCGTTTGAAGTAGCGATTCATCACCAGCCAAATTCAGCTTCAAACTGATTTTGAGCGCGGCACTGTTGCCGCCGTTGAAAAACGCTGGTTCATCCGCGAAGTGGTCACGGGTAGCCCGAATCAACTCGATAGCGGTGCTGTTGCCAGTGCGCTCAACCGTCACAGAAACCAGTTCACCATCACACTGCGCTGACTTGAAAACCCATCCGGCAATGCTCAGAGGTAAACGCTCCACGGCTTCGGTACAGCCGTTTACGAATCCCGCCACATCAGGCTGTTTTGCCCAGGGGTGTTCCAACGCCTGCAGAGTCTGTTCCTGACTGGAACGCGCGTTAAGTGCATCCAATTCAGCCTGACGCTGCATTGCAGCGGCGAGCGCTTGCCGACCCTTGTAGGCTTCCCATTGACCCCAACCAACCAATGCTGCACTCACCAGGACGGCAACGGCGGCAACTCGTCCCCACTCATTTTTTGACAGCCCAAAAGTGAGTTGACGTAATCGATAATCTCGTCGCAGATTTTGCGCCTGCAGCAATGACTCCACATCAAGGCTGGCACCGCCACGCTCGAACTCTTTCGGGAGGTAGATATCCCGAAAGGAAATCGAACTGCTGAGCATCTGTGCGACTTTGCGTCTCGTGTCGTCCCCTGAACCGACTTGATCGCAACCGGGAAGAACGGCGCCCTGATCAACCGCAATCAGGACATATCGATCCTCCCCCGGGGCGACTTGCCATGCGGCAATCCATGAGTCTCCCAGCTGGCCGGCCAACGACGCCGCGAGGGAATACATTCCTTTCACTGCACCATCGTTGTAAGCGACAAATCCGGCCTGAATAATCGATTTCGTTGGCCTAATCGCCACGATATCCATCTGGTGCTTACGCCCAAACTGCCGAGCCTCGCGCATGTAGCCTGTGAGGCTATCCAATGGATGCCATTGCAAGCCGGTGACAAAGGAGTTGCCGTGGTACGTCAGTATTTGAACCCTTGTCTGCTTTGTTACGTTCGCGTTAGGAGCCATGGCTACGCTGCCCATGCAGTAGACATAGGCGACAACACGGCAATACGGGCAAAGTCGTCATTCGCGACCTGGCCGAGCAGAATCGGGGTAATCAGTACAACCAGGACGCTATGTGTTGAAGTCCGTACCTGGGAGCCGCCAAGACCAAAGAAGCTTGGGCTACCTACACCAGACTTGGTGGCGTCTTCACTCATCTCATCAAAGCCGGACAGGATCAGTGTCTGCCCACTGCGTAGCTTGACTTTTGGGCTCAATCCCTTCGTGTCGTAGTCGGCGGTTTGCGCGCTCGACCCGCCGCTGGTGAACGTGGTGAAAGTCGGCTTGGAACTCATATTGATTGAAATCATCACCAGTAGATCGTCGTTCTCAATGACCCGAGGTAACAGGGTCATATTGAAGCCTGAGGTGATCGTGCCAGCGTTCAGTGCGGTGCTTGTTCCAACGGACGGCGTGCTGCTGGTAGAGCTAGAAGGGATGTACCCCTTCACATTGCCGATCTGAATGGGTGCAGGCTGCAAATTGAGTGTCGTTACCGATGGCGAGCGCACGTTGGATACGCGTCCCTGTTCGGCCAAGGCTTTGATAATCGCGGTCGAACCTGCCCATGGTGAGTTGGCTGAGTCGACAATCCCAATAGAGCCGGCAATAGCGTTCCCGCTGATACCTGTAACGGCATTGTTGAGTGAAAAGCCAAAGTTGCTCGACAACGATTTGTAAACGGCCTGCCAGTTCAAACCCAACTGATCTTTATCAGTCAAAGTGACCTCAAACACCTTCACATTGAACAGCACCTGACGGGTGATTTCTGCGTTCGTCTTGTTCAAATAAGCTTCGATCCGGGCCAGCACGTCAGGACGGTCCGTAACTGTGAGCGTGCCGGTGGAAGGCGCCATGTAGAGGCGCCCCGGCGGCGACTGGCTGAGCATCGATTGAACGTTGTTCTGAATATCGTTGAGGATCGATGTGTTGAGCGTGACTTTGGTGCTTTGATTACTGCCCGATTCACCAGTTGCCCCCGACGCGGAGCTGGAACCACCGTTGGATCCCGACCCGGTGCCCGTTGTGGTGGTCATACCCGATTTAACGACTGTTTCAATTTCTTGCTTATCGCCGAAGGCGTAAACATCAAAGACCTTCGTATCGAAGTAGTTGATTCGTACAGCGCGTTCGATCGGTGAGTAGTGCCAAGACAACCCAAGTCGAGAGGTCGCTAGATCGAGCAGACCAGAAATACGGCCGTTGTACTTGATACCGCTCACAACGCTTGGTGCTGTAAATGCCGCCGAGCCTGAAAACCCAGCCTGGGCCTGCACCGAAGTAGCTCCAGGGAACAAACCTACAAGACTTTCAGGGTTCGTGTTGGTAGCCGTCTGCAGGGGTTGTTGCCCTCCCCCGCTCGCTGCCGCACTGAGGCCAGGATTGACCGCCTCCGGAGATACCAAGACCGAGATGCCACACTCATTGGTAATGAACTGAGCAATCTCAGTGATCGTTACTCCGCCAGAAGGCCGGTATGTCTTTTCACAATCCAATACTGCCGGCAGGCCGCGTTTCGCTAGGACTGGTTGAGTAGAAACCCAGGGCTTATCGCTAAAAATTACCGTTGCGCGTTTAGGTTCCGGCTTCTGGTTGCGCAAGTTTTCTGCGTACTGTGCTGCCTCGGCACCATCTTTTTCTGCCCGAGCTGACGACTCGCTTACCCGCTGAACGGTGCAACTGCTGCTGAGCAACAGGGCAACGGCCACACAGCTCAATTTAAAGAGCGATTTCATTATTTCTTCCTCTCGGACACGTAAAGGATTCCTTGGCTAGACGTGTTTCCGTCTACAAGAAAACTGCGTTTGGCACCGTCATAGAGCGGGAAAATCTGGTCAATCGCTTGGCTGAAAGTGCCCTGGAATTTCAAAGGAGCTTCGATTGGATAATCCAGATCCTCCTGACTCCAAATCAGCTGAATGCCGGCACGTTTGCACCACTCGGCCACGGTCTGGTGCAGAGTGCTACCCACTGCCGCAGTCCAGCTGGGCAACGGCGGCGGCATAGGTCGGGCGGGGGCTACTGGCGACACGGTGGACGGCGTGGAAGCCTTTGCAGGTACAACCGATGCGGCCCCAGCCTTGCCAGGCGCTGACGCGGGAACTGGTGCAGCTACTTTCGCTACCACTGTCTGAACAACGGGAGCAGGTGCCGTAGAGGGCTTGGTACCAACAGCAATAGGCGGTTGCGGTGCGGGCACGGTTACGGTTGGCGGCGCAGGCACAGGCGCTGGCACTATAGGTTTAGCGGGCGGCGCACCAAACGCGATGGGGGCACGCGGTGTTGGGATCGATGCAGGGGTTAATGATGTTGTATTAGCAGTAGTGAATATTGGCATGGCTCCTGGCTGATTAACTTCCTCCCAGTCTCCGGAAGGGACTGTTAACTTAGGTGCAGAACTACAACCTAAAAGCAGCGCAGCACAAAGCAACTCACTCAACAAGAGTTTGCAATTCATATTTATTTACCTGTTTTACAAATGAGTGTTAGAAGCTGAGGAGGACAAGGCTACTTTATTTGATTGCGCCCTTTAAAGCGTCGTGCGGCGAACTGCGCAGCGGACTTGGCCATACGGCCAGCTGGATTCAAGCCAGTTGCCTTACCTAATACCCCTCCGACCCCGGTTACGCCACCAGATGGTCCCCCACCCATAATAGACGCCGCGTAGTTTGGAAGCTCAGTAGCAAGATATGTAAATGCGCCAAATATCAATAGAATGCCGAATGCGGAAACTAGAGTAGTCTCAATCTGACCATTCTTCACAATGTTGTTGTTTATGTAGTTCAACTCTAGCCCGATAACAATGGCGAACAAGACCTGTGTCAACATAAAGCCACCGATCACGGACACCCAGCCCCAAAACCATTGTCGTGTTTGGTCGAACAGCGCAAAAGCAATAAATACCGGCCCGACAACAAGAATTACTGTTGTGGCGGCTTTAAGCGTAATCATCGTCCCAATGCATACGCCTAGAAATGGGATACCGCCCATCAAATAGAAGGCGACCACCAAAACAGCGTAAAACATGACAGCCCAATCTTCCGTCCACCCAAACTGCATTGCAGAAATCAGAGTATCGAGAGAGCCGATATAACTGTTTATTAGGCCGTCAACCTGATTGGTCGCCGGGCCTTCATTACCGGCTAAAACACCTCCCATCCAGTCAGGTAAACCCGTGACGATCGGAACGACTGTGGATGTGTACCAGGAGACGTTGAACGCGAAGTAAACAATAATCGCCATTTTCATGATGGATATAAGAACATCCTGAAAAACGGCATCCATTCCCTGGTGCAACCAGTAAATACTTTTCATTGTAAAATTTAGCAACCACATCGAACCGAACGATGCTCCTAAGCCAAGCATAACCTTGGAAGTGCCGCTTCCTAAAGTTCCTTTAAGAGCGGCATCGATGGCTTGAAACAGATCGGCGGCTATTGCAACCTGAAAATCCATCTAACCTCCATCATGGTGATTTCACCAATACCCGACCGTTGTAGAACAATTTGGAATCTTCCAATCGCATGGTCAATGAACCGCCAAGTGCGCTAAGCGTGGTAGAGGATTCCGACCGCCCTTCGAGTTTTCTCTCAAAGTCCTTGCCCAAGACATTTTTACTTTCGTCAATGTGAAAAACATTTTCGCTGTAGGAAATATCTAACGTCATTGGCTTGCTTGCTCCCAGGTACTTTGATTCAGTTCCAGGAACTTCCACCCAGTGGCCAACGAATCCATTCGTATTATTCCCATCACATCCTGTCAAAACAGCAAATAGGAGCGCCGCCAAACTGTAATTTCTGAATTTATACATAAAAACCTCACACTAATTGGATGGACCGCAAGTGTAAAACACCTTTTAGTGGTTCGCACAGACCTCATTCGTTGCCGAGGGTCCTGTCGTAGTCGGCATCCATTTCTTGTATCGAACGATATTTGCCTTTGCCGCGCATATGGTCCTGAAACTCTTGGGCACGCCGTTTGTTCTCAAGTTTCTGTCTCTGCTCGGACAGGGCAATTACGTTAGCCAGGCGCATTTCTTGATTCTGCTGCTCGATCAGCTCCTGTTGATATCGGATCTGTAAGTCCTGTTTTTGCTGAGGTGTTTCGACTCTATTTATTTGACGTTTGAGTTCCTCAGCGTTTTTCACGCGCTCATTACTGGCCTCATAGTTGGCTTCAAGGGCTCCCATTGCTGCCAGCAGCTTGTCATAGGCTTTTTGCACATGAACATCATCCGACACCATTCCGTAACGCTGCCGCAGTTCAGGCAACCGCTTAGCGTCCTTATACATGTCGCCCCACTCTGAAAGTGGCAAGATTTTGTTCAGTTCTGGATTATTAAGAAAATCACCATAATTGGAATTTCCCGAAATCAGACTTTTATAATGGTCATATTCAGCTTTAGCTTGCTCAATACCCTCCTTAGCCTGCTTCAACGCATCAAGAGCCTGCTTAGCCTGTGCGGTAGCATTCACTACCAAAAGACCAGCAGTTGTAGAGTCAAGTGTAGGTATGCCGATAGCGTTAGCACTCGGGATAGCCGCAAATAGCGCTACCGACAATGCTGTTATAATGAAGATACGTTTCATAGTATTTACCCATTCTGCCTTTCCAGATCTGACAGCCTTGCCATTTCATCAAGAAATGCCGATACCCAAATCTTGGGATCGGTTGTATTCAAAGACTTTTTAATCCGCTCAGCCACTGCAATGTTCTTTGGTGAGGAGGATAACAATGGCAACCAGTATTTAAGTTTATCATTCAGTACAAGCTTTAGTTTTACTGCTTGGTTCCCCTGAACAACTACCATTTCGCGGCCCAACGGATGCATTTCCGCTATTGCATCAAAAACCTTACCTTTAATACCGAATCGCTCATATTTTTCGCGGTCAGCTTTCTCGTTAGCCAGCCAAACCGAAGTTATCACTTGCTGAATAACAGCAGGTGCATATTTAGTGTCTAACGCGTCTTCCGGTGACTGAGTATCCATTAAAAGCATCTCACCCCGAGTACGTCCGCTTTTCAAAATCTCTTTAATCGCTTCGGCTGTACTTTCAAACGACAACGGCACCCAGTACTCAGCGATAAAGTTGATAAGCAATTTACCCGGCCTGGCGGCATGCATCGCACGCTTCATATAAAAAAGCGTATTCAGCAAAACCTCCATAACATCGGGGTGCTTACTGGCGAAATCTCGATTCAGAATCTTTGTGCAGTCAAACGCGATACGCCAGAAGTCCTGCGGATTAAACAAGTTAGCGGGTGAATCAAGTACCCATGCGTTCTGACCTTCGTAGCCACCAGCTTTTCGACACCATTTTGCTAACCTCGTGTGGAGGCAGTTACCACCCCGGCGCGAGATATTCTGCAGTAGCAGTGACATTCCTCGGTTGCCTACAACTGAATGCTGCATCACAGCAGAGATAGAATCCTGAATTTCGCGCTCGTCTTCCGCCGTGTTCATTGCCTTGCCACCTGCACAGCAGGCTACTTGGTCGAACAGAAAGTTTCGCAATTCCGGGTTGTCCGGAAACTGAAAGGGGTTAACTCCAGTGTAGATACCTGGTACAAGCGAAAAATAGTTGGTATCCAATGCATCCAGTAGGTTCTTCAACGAGTGATTGTAATCAATCCCGAAAAAAGCACACTCAAAGCGACTTGCGAAGGCCAGAATTATCCCTTCCGCTGTTGTTTTACCCGCGCCTGTTTGTCCGGTGAAAGATGCATGGCCTGGCAGCATTTCGCCTAGGTTGTTTTGACCTAACGGGCTGTCATGCAGGTTCAACAGGAATAAAGCGTCTTTATCAGTGCGCATGGGGATCAGCGCAGTGCCGTCTCCGATAGGGTTGCCACGTGCCTTGCCCGTAGGTGTTGCATGCAGAGAAAAGGTGCTAGCGAAGTTCTCAGTCGACTTACTCAGGGGGTACAGCACGTCTAGGTAAGCCGGAAATTGCGTGTACCAGGTCTCAATGTTACTCATCGTAGATCGAACAAACGTTGTATCGCGAACAGTGAAAATGGACTCCATTTTTGCGCCGTTATCGATAGCATCATCGGGCGAATCACCGTACACAATAAGAGCTGCATGATACCGACCAAAACTTAAATCGCCCTGGGTAATCTGCTGCACAGCGTCATCAAGTTCTTTAGTCTGCTTAGAGTTCCCCTCCACTGAGCCAAGGTCCGAAACGTGCTTTTTAAACTCGCGCTTAATTTTGGTTCGATCTTCATAAAGAAATGTTTGTACTAGAGTGAAGTCAAATTGTTGTTCAATCGCTTCATCCCACATTCCTGGTGATGAACCTGCAGATGGATAGTCACGTAAATCGTACGTCGTTGCGAAGCGAACACCGCCACGGTTAGGTCGATTTTCCACAAAATCGTATTCTGCAAAGTTTGTGACACTATCGATTACCGCATCCCCTAACCGAGTATCGCTGCAGAGAATATCTTTCTCCTGACCGTTGAATAATCCGCTGTAGAATCGTCCAACTTGGGAATATAGCGCGCCATGCTCGTTTTCTTCCATCCCCATAATGGCAACGTCATACTTCGCTAACATGGTCGAGGATATGGTCAGAAGCTCTTGCATCGAGCTGATACCCTTATCAAGGTCACTGTATTTAAGAACCAGCGCTAAGGTATACCCTATTTGTCGGAACGTACCGTTACGAAATGGCGCCGTGTAAGCGTCGACAAAATCTTGCAGGACAGGCAGAGACATCTTGTATTCATGATTCAGTTCCACACCACTTTTACTGATGTAGGCTTGCAGCAATAGGTTCTTACCCTCTTTTTTACCCATTGCTAAGAAATATCGATTTAGCTGAAAAAACTGTTGTTTCAATTCTGCGTCACTGCGGGTCTCATGAGAGATACCCTTTAACCGAATAAGGCTGAGCAACCGGTTTCCCGTGAGGCTAACCATGTTCTCGTGAACGTGATATTTCATCATCGGAGCCATTTCCTCCGGAGACATAACGTTTTTGTGAAAAGCGTCTGCCATAATATTGGCTCCACTTAGGGTTAGAAGGAGTTAACAAAAGTTGTTTGCCATATTTCAAATTCCGTAGAATGCGTCTTAGCGCGAACCGAATTCTTCGCAGATAACGATCATCTACAGAAGTTATTAGCCGGAGAGCCAGCAGCGCTATCAGGAAAGGAAGCGCTAATGCTAGGCCCCATTCCCACCCCAAGATGGCAGCACCTGCGCCGAAAGCAATCAAGCCACTCATGACCAGGCCAAGCATAGGCATTATGGGAATGCCCCAATGTGTAGCTGGTCTAGACATAGCGTTATAGCTGTTGAATAACAGCGGTTCATCATCAGCCACGGCTGGCTCTCCTCAACACGGCTTAGGTCGGATTGCCTGTACCAAAAATTTGCCATGCCGCTGCGCCTAAGACGACAGCACCACCAACAACGAGGATCACCCCAACTTGTTCAAGATAGGTCATGAACGTAGTTGAATGATCCCCACTTGCACGGGCCATCAGCCAGCGAATGCCCGTCCAGACAAGCGTTACGAGAGCCATGGACCCGCCAATAGCGTACATACCAATGCGGACGTTACGGCCCTGCGCTACTAACGTTTGAGCCCAGTCGTCGGCCATTGCGAACATTGGCGCCAAGCAGATTAGTAGCCCCAACAACCGCACCACAAATTTTCTACGTAACATTGAACTTCTCCTTCATTATTAAATAATTCACGCAACACTATTTATCTTCTGAAATTTCATTAATCACAGTAGATTTTGGGATTGGAACGAAGCGTGGGTACTGTCTCAATACATCCCAGCTTTCGTAGGTCGGCATCGGCGAAGTTGTAACCGGTTTCTGTTGAGGCAATTCATGCCCCCCTTCCCAGCCGGTTCCAGGGAATAAACCTGAGTAGTCTTCCGTTGCGCCTGGTACTGAGGTCTTAGCTGGTTCAATCACTGCGCTCGGACGGTCCGTAGCGTTATCAGCTGCCATCGCAGTAATTGCGACGAGTTGCAGTATTACGGCGGCGGCAAATAATTGAGCTGCCATCTTACTAACCCTCTGATGTATTCGATTCCTCGGCCCATTGGCGAAGCAATAGTTCTTTTGCCTGACCGGAAAAATTGTCAATAACGAACTTCAAGAAAGCGGAGCCAGTGATTTGCTGTCTAGATTGGCCGCTAATATCAATCGCGATTTGGGTTAGTGTGTTAAACCGCTCATAGCCAACATGGGCTACGGCAGATTTCTTTTTGCCCATATGGTTTTGGACCATACTAAGTCTCCTCGGATGCACAAAAGCACCGCCCGGTGTTAGCCGGGCAGTGAGATAGGGGGTAAGTTGTGATAAAGGTGTTGCGCAATCAGCAGGCGTTATTGGTAGCCGAACTGATACGTGAATATGGGCGGCTCGCCATATTGATGAGGTCTGACTCTTTCTGGAGTAACGCAAAAAAAGCTGTCTGCCGCTGTAACTGGTCCTTCATGCGTGTAATCGAATGCAAAGCATCCGCGACGTCCTGCGTTACGTTCCGGCATTCAATACTGCTTAACGCCTGGTCGGCCTTAAGGATGAGCGATTGCTTCAATGCCTCGATCAAAGTGTCCGGCGCTGTACAGATCGTTTGCCCGAATCGGACAAAACCTTTAACGCCAGGCACCTCAGAGACAGTACCTGTGTGTATGTCTTCATAGTCGAAGCGAACAAACAGGTAGCCAGGGAACAGCTGCTTCTGCTTAACACGAGTGCCCTTGCAATCCTTGCGCTTTGTAATCTCAGTCATGGTAGGTGAGTAGATTTCCACGCCGAGAGCTTCAAGCTTCGTCGTAACCGTCTGAAAACCATGGAGATTGTGAGTTATCAAATACCAGCTTTGCATCCCTAAACCTCTCCCTTTTGGGTGCAACCCGCCACAAACGCGCCGTGAGCGAGCCTGAGCTGATGAAGCAATTTCCTGTGCTGTGCTGTACGAATAACCAGCACTGTTCAAATATACAGTGCATTTCGTTGCGAGAACATCTTTAGCAGTCGAAATTTTATGGTCTTTTTGAGCCGAAAACAACGATTAGTGTAAATTTTGCATTTTTAGCCTTTTTTTTCCCGTTAAACGCCTGAAACTACAGAATTTTCAGGCGCCGCAAATGACCTCGCCCACAAGGAAATTCATCGGAGGCCGGATACGCGCACTTCGAAAAGAAAAAGGGATTACACAGGCGGTTTTAGCGGAAGCCTTAGAATGCGAAATAGCGACGATTAGCCGCTATGAACGCGGGCAACACTCTCCAGATAGCGAACAACTCATCAAACTTGCAGCGCTTTTTGGGGTATCCCCTATGGATATCCTTCCGTCTGAGCATGAAGTGTCGCGCGCGCAGGTAATAGAGCTGCGGACTAAGCTCCTGGAGCTGATCTACAAGATCGATAACCCCCACCTTCTGGAAAAGCTGATCAAGACCATCCAATTGATCGAGAAAAACTAATCATCTGCACCCTCGTTGCTTCGGGCACCTTTTGCGAAAAACGTGGTCGAGGTAACGCAATGAGCATTGAGCAGCAGCCACCAAGCCGTCAGCAGCTTGGGGAAAAAACATAATTGATGAATTGAGGTGGTAGCGATGGACGTTGGGACCTTAGAAAGCTGGATCAAGAACCTAGGAGGTTCGCATGATCACCTGGTTACTCAGGGAATCATTTCAAGCCAGCCGCTGCACGACCTATACGGGGATGGTGAATCCTTAGAGCTTGAACCAGAGTCGGGTGTAGAACTGAGTTTTTGGGCTGAAACAATGCGATTCGAAGCGATACAAATCACGTTGCGCGATGGTGTGCTGGGCGGCGGCACACCGGTTTACGCCGGTGAATTGCCTGCACCTTATAGCGTTGCGAAAACCCAAATGCAGGTCAGGGCCATTTTTGGCCCCCCCCTACGAACAAGCAACTCGGTAGAAATACCCGGGTCCATAGAGACTATGGGCGGCTGGGATAGCTATCAGTTACCTCACACACTCCATGACACCGCCCTTGTTGATTTTCAGTACTCTGAAAGCCTTCATGTTGACCGAATTGTCTTTTCGCTCATCGACAGAAACTGAATCGCTAGCGCAGTGACATGAAAGCTCATTAAATGCTGGGGTGTTCTGTAGGCAAAAAAAAACCGCTATGACCGAAGTCATAGCGGCCCCACCTCTTAGCCGTTACAGGCCGTCAAAGTAGTCTCGCAGCAGCTCGTAAACGTGATGAACACGCAAACAAACCACTACGAAGTCCCACGCACGTCTTAACTTAGACATACCTGGCCCCCCCGTAGATGGGCCATACCTCCAGTGCGCTCTACCGGAACTTGCGCACCTTCGGGAAACACGCTAATGCTCCCTATGAGGCGGCTGGGCTTATGGTCCTTCTGCATTAACCGGTACGGGTCTCTAATCCGTGGCAGTCGGTCCAAAATTCGCGCGCTGGCCCGGCCAACCTCAAAGGTGACGAACGCGGAACACGCCCATAATATCGACGAAACATAGGTTTGTGTTGAGGCGTGGCGCTTTGCCTTACAAAACTCGTTTCATTTTTGACCAAAACCCCCGCAAGGCGGGGGTTTCAGCGGCATGACTTTATGACGAAATGCACCCTTTCGTACCACTCCAGACCGTTATTAACGATTTTATCTTGTGTTTGCTTGCGCCCGGGCGCTAACATTGACCCGCACGCTAATGCTCCCTGTGAGAACGCAAGCCCGGCCTCTAACCGGATTGCACGAAAAAACCGCCCCCTCTAAGGCGGTTTTTTTTCGCCTGCTGATTATCGCCGTTACGCATAACGCCGCCGAGGTAGCCCGATGCTGATCACCCTGGACTTGTCGCCGTTTGAGCTGCAAACCCTGCAGGATTTTCGCAAGTACTACGCGCAATCCCAGCGCACCCCATCGAGCGCGCCGGAATTGGAATTGACCCAGCTCTACAGCGCGCTTAGCACCTCGGCGCAGATCCTGGCCGAAGCCCTGGACAAAGCGGCCCACAAACAAGGCGTGTGACCGGTCACAGCTCCACGCTAAAGCTGGTAATGCCCACCTTGTCGGCAAACTTCACCACGGCTTTTAGGCTGGTCCAGATCCGCAGGGGCTCGCGCCGGCTGCGCACGGGCACCAGGCGCGCCGTGGGGCCGCCTAGGCGCACGGAAAGCGTCCACTGCGCGTTATCCCCTTTGACCCGGCCGACCACCACGTCACGGATCGCGTGCTGGGCCACCAGGTGCGCCAGGGAATCTAACTGTATCGCCTCACCGATCATTCTTTCAGCGCCTCCAGGCGCGCCGTGGCGACGTTATCGACGTGGACATACAGCGCCTCAATCGTCGTGTCGTTGAGTGCCCCGGCCGCCTCCAGGCCCTCGATTAGACTTTGCGCACGGTCGACCCATATCTGCACGATGCGACTGTTTTCGGCGCGCTCGATGCAGGCCAGGTGCTGTTCTACACACTTGTGCGGCTTGGGCGGCAGCACGATCCCGCCCAGCGGGTCGATTAGGCTCATGCCGGCACCGCCGGCAGGTCGACCAGCAGGTCGCGTAATTCAATCCAGGGGTGTTGGGCAAACTCGGTGGCCAAGGGGCAGCCGTCGACGTGGATGAACGGCGCGCGCGCGTCCTGGGCGAGTTGTTCGGCCAGGCAGCCTGGGCAGGTCACTTGCAGGCCGTCCAGCACCCAACGCTCCCCCCAAAATTCCAGGGCTTCCTGCAAGCGGTAGCGGGCCGCGTTACTGTCACGCGCGCTCATTACAGCCACCCAGCGGCGCGGCCGTTATCTAGGCGCTGGCTCAGGGTGCGCGCCTGTTCAGTCGTCAAGGCCTCGGCCACCATCAAGCCCCACAAGAAGCCGCGCAGCTGGTTTTGTGTGCGCAGCATGCCGGCATGCGTGAGGGCTTCATCGCGCAGCCCCTCAACCGTGGGCCGTAAATGCGGCAAGGCCCCGGCAGGATCAGCCTGGGCGATCAGGTCATCAAAATACTGATTGGCGGCCTCAATGGCGGCCGGGTCGGTCAGGGGTTCGTACATGCGTGGATTCCTTTTCGCGTGAGGGGGTGATAGTGCGTAAAACCAGTCTAGGGGGGTGCGGTGCGCCAGTCTATGGGGGATTGGTTGCCGTGGGCCTAAAAAAAGGCCCCCACACCTGGCCTGGGTGTGGGGGCCTTTTTTACATAAGTGGCGTTATTCGTAAGGCGGGTTACTCGCTATGGGCAGCGTTCAACAGCATATGCACGTCCCTGGCCAGGTCACGGCACAGGTCGTTGTACACCTCGCGGGCCATTACGACGCGCTCAGTGGCCAGGGCCAAGCCTTCAATATCAGCCTTGTCGTGTGCATTCATTACCTCCACAGCGGCATACCAGGCTTGTTTGGCAGACTGGGCGGCATCGCTGGCGGGCTTGAGTTGGTCAGTTTCGATCATCGGCATGGCGGGGGTTCCTTTCAAGTTAAAAGCTTTTCGGAAACGTGAAAAAAGTAAGGCTATTCGTCGCCTCACGGTGGACGCCGGCACTGTCGTGACCCAGCGCGGAAAAACCCCAAGTGGAACCGCCCAGGTCGTGACAGCACGCTGTAGGCATTCCAACCGAGGCGACAACGATCATGCGCATTTTGAAAACCGTACTGCTCTGGCTGCTGCAACAACTCCTACGCGCCGCCATCCGGCAGGCCCTTCGTACGGCGTGGGAGTGGTGGCGGTCATGACGGCGCCGGGGGTTCCTTTCTATTGCGTTCGTTATGGGTAACGCGCCCTACCGCACGCCTTCGGCCCGCTCGATGGCCGATTGCACCAGGGCCGACAGCCGGACCAATTCAAGGTGGTACGCCTCTTGGGCTTCGTCGATGCCGCGCATCCGCTCGGTGTGTTCGGCATGGCTGTCCGTCACATGCTGGCCCCGGGATGCCTCTACAAGCGCGTCACAGCGGGCATTGGCCGCGCGGATTCGGCTCAGCTGCTCGGCCAGGGGCTTACTGTCAATTAAGGGCATGGCGGGGGGCTCCTTTCTGCTCAGTTCACGTCAGGGTGATTGAGTTCTGCGCTCAGCTGTTCTTCCACACCCCACGCATACGCCGCGTCGGCTTGCTCCAGCAGCTCGGCCAGCTCGCTGTCATCAATCACACCATTGGCATGCAACGTATTGGCCAGCTCGATCAGCGTCCGCTGTTGGGCTTCGGGGTTTTCCAGCAACGCGGCCCGATCATCATAGATCAATTGCCACTGTTCCAGGTTAGGGTTATGCGTGGTTTGTTTCATTGGATAGCCTTCGATAAGTTGGATATACCTGGATAGACCGCTTACACATGGTAAGGTTTGGTCTATCCCAACACCTCTTCACACATTATAATATTGTGCCGGCCGGCCAACTTGCCTATTCCACTTTTTAAGGGCAAAAAAAAAGGACCGTCATGGTCACTTTCTTTATGCTTACTAACTCAGTGTTACCGCTGTTGAGGTATCACCTCCGGCTGACAAATCAGCCTTTCACTCGGCCTTACAGGCCCGTACTGTTGGCCTCTCGGGCCATCACCCGTAGGCACATCGCCACCTTGTAACAACATCATAACAACTACCGCAACCGTTCTTATTGTTTTATACATCTGTTTATTTTTTGACATAAAAGTCCTCTTATAGTTAGTTTTTTGCCGGCAAATTACCACTATAAAAGTATCTTTATAAGGCTCAATGTTCTCCCGACATAAATAAGATAACATTTAAAAGTAGAAACACAATAGCCAAGACAAACTTTTTTCAATAAATATTATAGTACTTGAAAGTATACCCAAGTTGAAGAAGTTGCCAACTTTCTAAGTCGCCTTATAGTTGCCGCTAACTTTGGCGTTGAAGTCGCACGACTGCCGGGGGTCGGCCTCATATATCCCGCACACAGCAGGAATGCTGCGGGACGTTGGGCAAACCTCGATCCATCACCACAACGTTGGCCACCTCGGGTAAACCAGCTGGCAGTGCGGGCACGTCAGCATCTGACGCGACCACAGGTCACGTGGCCACTGGTACAGAACCCGAGCAAGCTCCAGGGCCGTGGCCCAGCTTTCCCCAGGGCGAGCAACAGCCCGCACCCTAGCATCCGTAGCAGGGTCGAAGGCCGTCAATTCGCTTGGTCTTCCCTGCACCGCGTTTGCCGGCGACAAGCCTTCAATTCGATGGCATTAGCCACAGCAGTAGTTGCGAGCATTTTGCTATCAATCATGCCCGCGTCAGTCTCGTATTAAATGCGCGGTATGGGTCATCAGGATCACCAGGCCCCATGGGGAGCCCTTCGGGATCCAGGATCGCCCTATATCAGAATCAGACTGGGCAGAAACAACCGAAGGGCACAGCAGGCGCGCCTCATTAATGGCATACACCTTTGGGAATCCTGTTCACAGATGTAAATATTGGTGTGTTGACCAGCCCGTTCCTTATCTAGGCGTCATAACAACTTGCCCTCTATAGGCGGTTGAAATCGACCTCGTAAAATCGCGACAGGGACGTTTTAGGGCGGCATGCCATGCGCTTGCCAGCCCTAACGAGGCGCGCCGCTCAAACAGCGTTACAAGCCGTGTGGAGAAAAGAGCCTGTAGGCAGCCCCCATTGGAGAAAGTCATCAGTCCGAACTTTCAACAACTTTTGCAGGATCTAAAGATCGCAGCAACTTCTCAAAATGCTGGCTCAACAATTCGGGATTGATGCCTTTCATACACTTAAATTCAACACGCGATCCAACGATCTTCAGTTTCCCTAGACCTTCAAACCCTATGCCGGTGACTTTCGCTGAAGCAGGAAACTTGGTGGCGGCCGCAATTGCTTTTTCAATGTGCCGAAGCGCCGCTTCCTGCTGAACGCCATCCTTGGCCATGGAGATAACCGTAGTTTCTACAAGCTCCAGATGGGTCTTGGAAAATTCAAGAAACCTTTTGGCGTAATTCCCAGTAATTAGTGTTGGATTTGTATCGAGCAAGCTACGTATTTTCTCTGACAGCTGCATAAGCGAGAGACAGCGACTCACGGTCGATACGTTAACTCCCAACCTACGCGCCAACGCTCGCTGACTTTGTTCTTCGCCATTTTCAAGGATCCGGTGATAGCTGCGTCCAAGCTCATAATCGCTAAGATCCTCTTGGTTGTTATCGGTGAGCGCTAACAGCATTGCCACGCCGTCAGACATTTCGCGGACCAGTGCTTGGATCGTTGTCCATCCAAGCAATTTCACACTACGCCATCGGCGCTCCCCGCCGATTAGCTCATATTTACCCTCAGGCAAAGGTCGAACAAGAATTGGTTTACCAAGGCCGATAGCCTGGATAGAGGTAGCCAGTTCATCAATAGCTTTCTCATCGAAAACCATGCGTGGCTGATATTTAGACTGCACGATATTTGCGACTGGAATATCGCTCAGAGCTGACTTCCCACTGAGCCATTCACCTTCCAAGGGTTTTATAGTCGGAACATCCTCGGGCGTTGCTTCATTATTTATTCCGGCATTTTTAAGCATATCGGCGCGCGCAGTGGATCTGCGAACAACACTTGAGTTCGCACCTGGAATTGGCTCGGGTTGGCGCAGCCCTACCATCGTTCGGTTCCGCTTGTTCCCTGGAAAGTCATTAGATTTCATGGGTTAACCTCAATTTTCTTATTGGTGTTGCTAGTAGCAACACCGCTGCATCGACCGGGTGAAGAGAGGAGTGTTGCTAGTAGCAACACACTACCCTTCGTTTGCCAAGGTTCGGATACGCCCGAGAATTTCACTGTAAACATCCCTGGCAGCATCAAGCGTTGCCTTATTTGCCCCCTTCCAAAGCATCAACGGGATCCCCAGGTCCAGCGCCTTTTCATAGTCTTCGGAAAAATAAATCTTTTCGTCAGTAACACCGCCTGGGAACAGTTCATTGAGAGTCACGAGATTGCTCAGTAAACGGCTGCGATTCCGCTTGAACATAGTAGGTATCGCAGAAATTGCCGGGGCAAATTTGTATTCCTTGGCGAACCTGGCACACCAGTCATGCAAGCGAATCAGCGCACGGAATGAAAATTTATCCATGCGTACAGGGCACAACAGTAACTCGCTGGCCGCAACGGAATTCTTGGTCAGTCGAGAGCCAGACGGTGCATTATCGAAAATTATCAAATCGTAAACCGATAAGTCACAACCAGGGATTTGACCCGTGTTGCCATCCTCGATCCATTTCGCGTACCACATGTCAGAGTTGTTGGAAGCATCCAGTGGAACCCCCAAGTCTTCTAAATAGGCGTCAGCGGGGATCAGGTGGATACCGTTCTCACCGAAGGGTTTTTTAATAACCTGGTCCAACGTCTTTTCTTCAAATGGTCGCATGCGTAGCAAAGGCCCTATTAGGTTACCCAAGTGACCATCAACCAGTCGGTCTGCTGGTATGCCCATTTCCACTAAGTCTTCAGGACCTAGATCGGGGTCATAGCCCAACGTACCTGAGGTGTCACCCTGCGGATCATTGTCGATCAATAGAACCTTCAAGCCCGCTAACTGGCAGTAAATCGACAGATTTACCGCCGTGGTTGTCTTCGATGTCCCACCTTTGGGAACGAACGTTGAAACTACGATCTGACGGGGGAGGCCTTTGGCCTGGTTGAGCGAGCGACGTAAAGCTGAAATCTCGAAAATATCCGGGATGGTGTAAGCCCGTGAGGGCACAGAACCGCGAGCAACACGGCGAATGTTGACACCGTGTTCTTCTTCAATGTCCTTCAAGCGTCGGGTAGTTAGTCCAAAGCAGCCGGCCGCAAAGGCTGGCGGATATACGAGGTTTTGAAAATCTACGAAATTCTGAATTTCATCCGATGTTTCGTTTTCGACATTCATAGCAGGCGTCCAATTGAGTGGCGATTACCGCAGTTCATAAATTTACGACAAAATAGCACGAATTCAGGTTTTATCGTGTTTTTCAGCCATATACCTGAATCATGCGATTTACTAATGAAATAGCGGCTTTGCGGGTGCAACCGCTGATTGAAATCAAATCCGCAATAATTTTGGTAATCAGCGCTTCAGCGATGCATGGCGGTGCGAGCTTCGCGATGAACTCAAGAACGCTTGGCAGGTTTTTTGGATGGGCCAGCTCAACGAGAGGCACCTCCAATACGGAATGAACACCTGTGGTATATTCTGTGACAGACATAAATTGCTCCTAACCAGGTAGTTTTGTCTCACGCTAGGGGTGGTTGCAGCCGCGCCCTGGCGATCCTCTTTTCAAAGTTTTACCCCATGAACGCCAAAACCTTTATGGCGTCCTGCGGTACACGCCCAGTCATCACCAAGAAGCTTCGCCATACTTCATATGGCACCGTAAATTCTCCATTCTTAAACGCTCTTATGCGTCGATTCCCGGACAGCTCAAGCAACTGAGCAAGCTTCTTATCTGTGTCAAACTCCTTAAAGTGCTCCTGGAAGTGTTCAAAGTAAGCACGAACGATTTCCGGGGCTGGTGGTACCCATCCTTCATTTTTTCTCAGCAGATGGGTGCGTGGGTATTGGGTTTCATCAACCTTGGTCTGCGGCGGTAGCCTGGGGGCTTTAAGGTTGGCTTCAAGCTGCGCAATTGCGGCTTTCGTCCCTTCCTCAAAAACCATTGCCTGCTGTGTGGAGATGCCTGGCAATTCGATAAACATTGTGCAGCTCCTGTAAGGGTCAGAGTTGGGAGGGGGCTTCCCCCCCCGCTCTCTACCGTGGCGACAGCTCGATACGTCGAACGTCTGAAACACGGATGTTTACTAAACTCAGAGTTCCTGTAGCTACTGTTTTCCAATGACCGCCCTGGTGAATGTGCATCAGGGCATAGAAAAGGTAGTCAGGTAACAGAAGGTCTAGCCGGGTAATCCGTATGCCGATATGTTCAGGGTTGAACTCACGGCTGGGCTCCCCGCATCGATCCGCTGACCCTCTCCGAACTATCCAGAAATGAGCCTCTGGAAAGTTAGTCTGAATCGTCGCTACATCTGAAAGTCTCATCTCGTTCTCCGTCAGCGGCAACGACTAGCCTCCTCAAGAGTCGAGTGGCTCTCTGCGTGCCACCAACAACATCATCTTAGGCTGAATCAGCCTAAGTAGCAAGAAATAATTAGGCTAAATCAGCCTAACTAATAGTTTGCTTGCTGTGACTTATAACTCGCTTTCCGGCCTGTTCTGTCGCGGCGCCTTGATCACCCCCTCCTACAATTCGCCTCGGTCACACCGGCCGAGGCGACCCCGCGCAGCACTCCCTCACATGGTCGCCCTCCGCTGATCGATCTGGCTGACTCCGGCCTCAAAAACGCCTCCAATACTGACTAACCCGCTTTTGCTCTTATCGCGAACAAGGGCCACATTCTGGTCACCTTGCGACAAAATCAGCTATTCCGCTCGCGCGTTTAATAAGTGGTGATAAAATAGGTTATCACCACTTTTAGAAAGGTTCGTCCGTATGTCGATTTTTCAGCAAGTGCAGGGCTCTTTTCGTAGACGCGCAGCCAAAAACCTGAATGAACGGGCAGGGCGGGTGCATCTGGTCAATCGCCGGCAAGAATCGCCCCGGGGCAACTTTGTGTTTCCCGGTACCGACTACCTGGACGACATCGAGGTCTATGGCCATCGTGTTGGCCACGTCGATTACGGCGTTAATCCCTTGGGCGATCGCCTGTACATCAACATGCTCGAAATCGATCCTGTGCAGCAGCAGAAAGGCACCGGCTTGAGTGTGCTGTGGCAGCTGTGGTGCACGCACCAGGTACCGATAGTGCCGCTGTACCAATACACCTCATCCGATGGTTTCTGGTACCGGGCTCGCCAGCGCTTGGCTGCCGCCGGCGCAGTGCTTGAGCCCGAGCTGCGCGGCCAGGAGCAAATGGCGCTGGAACAAGAGCGCTGGCAGCATCTGGTGCCCGAGCCGGAACACGAACGCTTGATCCGGGAACTGAAGGCTTCTCCGGAGTGGCCGGCCATCAAGGCCCGCATGGAAGCGGAGTACGGCCCATGCGACAAGGACTGATCGCCACCGGCGCCGGCGTACGACGCCTGAACGCCGCCGAGTTCCAGCAGCTGGCCAGCGTGCCGGCAGCGGCCGAATGGTTCGCCAATATCGATAACCCGCGCACTCGACGCGCCTACCAGATCGACCTAGCAGACTTCTGCAGCTTTGTCGGGCTCACCGGCGCCGATGAATTTCGCGCAGTCACGCGTGCGCACGTACTCGCCTGGCGGGCCCAGCTGGAAACCCGGGGCCTGGCCGGCGCCACGATTCGACGCAAACTGGCGGCGCTGGCAAGCCTGTTCGATCACCTCCTGGAGAACAATGCCGTCGCCGGCGGCAATCCCGTGCACGGCGTCAAACGGCCGCGAATTGAAACCAATGAGGGCAAAACGCCGGCACTGGGGGATCACCAGGCCAAGTCTCTGCTCGATGCGCCGGATCCTGACACCCTGAAAGGTCGACGCGACCGGGCGATTTTGGCGGTGCTGCTGTATCACGGCCTACGCCGGGAAGAGGCCGCGCAACTTATGAACGGCGATCTGCAGGAGCGCCGTGGTATCAAACACCTGCAGGTGAGAGGGAAGGGCGGTAAAACACGCTATTTGCCGCTGCACCCGGTTGCCGCAGAACGGATCTACGCGTACCTGGAGCGCGACAACAAACGCGAGCCAGGTAACGGCCCGCTGTTCCGCTCGATGCGTGGCAAGACCACCGGCGCCCGAGTGACGGGTAATGGGATATATAAGATCGTGGCTCAGTGGGCCAGCGTGGTGGGGATCGATGTTGATGGCCTGGGTGTGCATGGCCTGCGCGCAACAGCCGCAACCAATGCCCTGGATCATGACGCCGATATCGCCAAGGTCCAGGTTTGGCTAGGTCACGCCAATATCAGTACGACGCGCCTCTATGACCGTCGCGGCCAGCGGCCGGAAGATTCACCGACCTACAAGGTGAAGTACTGAAATGTGTTTTCGCCGCGTCCACCAGCATGCGCGACACGTCAAGCCAATGGATGGAACGGAGTGCCATTTTTGGTCAATGTGATAAGTACAGGCATGCTGGATTCATTGACGATGTCCCACACCCAAAAATTCTTACCTTCTGGCCCCATGAGGTGCGAGCTGTCTATCACTTGATGCCGCATCGCGTCAGTTGCGGCCAAAATTTCAAAGCTGTACCTCGGTGTATTGGTCGCCTGGTCATACGGCCCAGCGCCTAAGCGGAATCTGGCTCCAGGAAGAATCGTGATGTTGGGTTCATTGCGCATAGTCGATTTTCCGTGATGTCAAATGTCCATTCCCAGGTCGTCAGGTTCATGATCAGGCCCTGATTGGATATCCCGAGAACTCTTGTCTTTCTTCGACAGCTCAAGCCGAGGGGGCTTATGGTCTGTCTGCGACAGTGGCGCGGCACTTTCCTGGCCCCGGCTCTCGGGCTTGACAGCTCCATGCTGTAATCCAGCAGACTCCAACACCGTACGTGTATTAGACACCAGGTTATTGAAGCGCTCCCGCACAGGTGAGGCTTTAGACACATCCACAGCCTGGGACCGGACGGCCTTCCCATCTGCACCGTATTGGTAAGAAATCACAACACGATCACCTACATTAAAACGCTGAGGAGCGATCAACGCGCGGTCGTGGATCGTGATCGACTGGTCGTCAAGACGGAGCCAAACGAAATTGGTCGAACTCATTTCAACGCTGCCTGCGTATGACTGAGAATTGCCAATGCCTGGCAGCAAAACGCCTTGAATTAGCGATCTTTCGATGAGTCGATCATTGCAAATAGGAAGTACCTTCTCATCGAACCAACTGACTCCCTCCAGCGGCACGCGTGCGATCACTCCGTCTTTTTTAAAGCCAAGTTGTACAGGCGGTACCGGTGTCGCGCCATTGTTATGACTGCTGTTGTCGAAAATGTAGGCGAAGTCGCTAAGGTCCAGAGCGGACGGCAGCAGGGCTAGGGTACGGTGGTACCGCTCGATAATTTTCTGTGGGTCAACATCGTGGCCGTTTTGCGCTACACGCGCGGCTACACGCGCGATGTTTATATGGGGATCCCGAGTTGCAACAAAAGCGAGCTCAACTTGGTATCCGCGTACCCGGGCCTCATCAAGAAGGGCTACACGTCCAGGTGTAGACATAACTGTTTCAAAGGCAAAGGATGCCCCGCTCGCAAGAGCATCCCTACGTCGAGTTTCAGCTGTTTGCGCGGCAAAGAGATTTCGTTGCCTGAGGTCAGAAATATTGCCGAACTCTGTCCGGGCAATATCGTCAGCATTGATATACACATCAGGAAGGCTTTGAGCAGCCTGAAAGCCGCCTATCAAAGTACTCTTCCCTGAGCCATTCGGACCTGCGAAAACGATGGCGCGAGGTCCGATCCGAGTATTTACATGAGTCATGCGTGTCGTTTGACTACCTTGCCTTTGGAGGCCGGTACAGTTTTAGGCGCAGCGATTTGCACTTCTGATTCCCGGACGTCGCCCTTCGTGATGAAGGGTTTCGAGGAGCCATCTGGAAAGCGAAACACCCATTTGCCGTTCACTTCTTCGGCATGGGGTAGGCCAAGTTCGTCTGCCTTTCTCGCAGCTTTCGCAGTGGCAACAGCCATGATTTCGGAAACCTTATCGAGACCGATTTCTTCGAATAGCGATTGAGCCATGACAACCCCCTGAGTCGAGACGAAATTACTGGGTTTCCTCGTATCAGTATATCAGATTTAGTGGTCCGACTAGGGCCGTCCCCCGCGCCCCTATTATGGGTAGCGGGGTCAATAGCATCAGATCGCATTGAACACCGGTTTGAACAACCCCCGTAGCAACTCGTTACCGGCGTCGACCAGGTGATTGTCATCGAAGTAAAGCGGCACGCCACCTTTGGAGCCCATGCACTGCCCATCCGGGCAAAGGTAGGGCACAGGATCCACGGCTTTGGCGTGGCATTGGGCAACGGCAGAATCGATAGCGGCATTCGCCAATCGGTTACGCTGTTCGTAGGTGGCCAGCGGCACTGTTATATCTGACTTGCTGCCAAGGATCCGTGACTGCAGGTTGAGCCCCTTGTACACGCTGAACGGCATTTCAGGAATTGGTCGTACAATGTACACAGGATGCTGCTCTGCAATGGCACAAACGGTTTTGGCGTATTCAGCCTTGAACGACTCAGCAAAATCCTTCTCACGCTGATACTTATCCCCGTTGAAATACACCCGAAAGCCATTATCTCGACTGTGATCTGAGTAAAGCGCGGCGCGACTAAAAAGCACAACAGGTATTCCCTGGTAAGACTCTTTCAAAGCCGCCAACTTGACCTGGTTGAAGCTGTGGCATTTGCTCTCTAGATCTTTGTCTTGCATCTGAAAATCCAACAAGGTGGGGCAGCCACCGCGCGCCCAAGACAGCGCCGCACCTTTGTTGTCCAATTGTACGGCTGCAGCAGTTGATTGGGCATGGCTGTCACCAAACAGGATCACAGACACATTCCCTGACCCAAGCTTGCAGTCGGAGGCGCCGAAATCGTTCGGAAAACACTCCTGATTGTAAAGCTTGCTGGAGTAAGCCGGCTGGCCCTGGTCGACAAAGGCAAAACGCACTTGCGGATGATCCTTGACCACTGACGCAGTGATAGCAGCGACCGCCACCACGGCAAGTCCGCTGCCGGCGTATTTGAATATCGTATTGTTCGCTTTGGCTGATTTAGTTGTGCGAGCTTCGACCGCGTAGAACGACAGGGCGCCAAGTGCAAAGGACAGCAGAATTGCCAAAGCCACATGGACTGTGCTGTCCAATAGCCCACAGGTGTAGAGGAACACGACAATCGGCCAGTGCCACAGATAGACCGAGTAGGAGATTTTTCCGGTGAATTGCAACGCGCGGTTAGAACTGAACAGAGAATTGGTGTTTGCGTAAATCACCAATGCAGTGCCGATTACAGGAAGAGCGGCCAGGTAGCCAGGCCAGTAATCGTGTTCGGAAAAAAAATACACGCCGGTCATTACCAACGCCAAACCAAGCACTTCAAATGCTATTTTGGCTCCGCGTGACAGCGCCAAAGGAAAGAGGAAAACCAATCCGCCGGCGATCATTTCCCAGGCCCGGGTTGGCAACATATAGAACGCAAATACTGGATGACTAGATGTGACTACGACCGAGGCAGCCAATGAACAGGCGCCTATGATGACTAAGGCTAGCCGGGTACGCGTGTCGCCCAAGTACTTGTACAAACCCATCACAACGACCGGGTACAGTAGGTAAAACTGCCACTCGACGGAAAGAGACCAGGTGTGAAGCAACCAGTTTTCGTGCAGAGGCGCGTCAAAGTAACTGCCGCCCTTGGCGAACATGAAATTCGACCAGAACACCAAGCTACTTTTAACGGTGCGTAGCATTTCACGGTAGTCATCCAGCGCTAAGTACACAAAACCGAACACCATCAGGGCTACGCACAGCACAACCAGCGCCGGAATTATCCTCCGTGCCCTGGATGCATAGAAACTCAGTAATGAAAAGTTACCCTCGCGCAAACCGCTGAAAATAATGCCGGTCATCAGAAACCCGGAAATCACAAAAAAGACATCAACACCGGTAAATCCGCCCCTGAAACTCTCAATCTTGAAGTGAAACATGACCACCGCTATAACGGCCAAAGCCCGGAGCGCGTTTATGTTGTTGCGAAACTGCATGTACATTTCCTTAGGGTAGTAGCTGCAACGCATTTCCAATGCAGCCCTGATGGGCTGCTAGGGGGCTATTACTTGCTTTTGTGTCTCCGTCACAAACCGGCGGCGTTTAGCAATGGGTTGCTGTTTTGAGTATTGCTTGCGGTCTTGTAGTGTTTAGCGAGTACGCCTCGCTTATCGAATTCAAATACAGTGGTTTCGCTGACGTTTTTTTTGCTGGTGAATGGGACTCCAGGGATAAAGGTATATCCGTAGCTCCAGATTTCAGTGCCCGCAACCTCAGACTTATTACCTGGTTGACCAAGAACGCTAATCACGTCGTTTTTCGTAGTTTTTTTGTCAGTGAATGTAGCCATTTGAGCAGGACTGACGTTCACACCGGTAGTGTAATCAAGCGGCGCGCTTACGTTCGCAATTTGCGCACAGCCGGATACCGCTACAAACAAGGCGGCGATAACAAAGGCTTTCTTAAACATGTGTTAATTCCTTTAAAACATGGACGCCACAACAACATCCCTCTACGGGCACGGCCCCGGTTTTTTTAGGCCAGGGCTTTAGGGTGCAGCTGGGCGTATTCTATTGTGAATTTAGTCGCGATTGTCATCGCGATGCCACGGGCTGAATAGATCATCCCATTCATCCTGTTGTTTGCTGAATTCAAAGCGCTTACGTGGAGCCTTAGAATCCGTTTCACGGAACAGTTTGAAGAACAACACCGCAGGAACCGAGCCAGCCACGAGCAACAGAAGTGACAAACCAAAGGCCCAGCCAGGCAGATGCCGCAAGGCTAAGGTAGAAAATAGTGCACACGCGATGGGAAGAATGATGCAGATCAAAGCTTTCCCGATCCATTTAATCACGCCAAACTTGGTCATTTGCGGCTCCTTGTACGCTTCCATCGCCCTATACCGAGGCGGCAGATCCGCCGCGTTTTCATCGAACTCAGGGTTGGTGATCTTCTACCAGCGAGTAACCTTCCTCCGGTTCACACAGAATGAAGGACACGCCCCAGTACAGGTGGCTCACGATCAGGCTCTTACGAACCTTGAATTGCATGTGTTCCTCCTGGCGGAACTGGGCTGCACCGGGATGGTAGTGCGGCAGCCAATACTCAGCCCCGAAACTGGCCAATGTTCGTCGTGCAGCGCGAATCAATTGATCGGCTATGTCTTCCTCTTCAAACGTGAACGTGAAGTGGATTTCATCGTCTCGCGGGTCGATGGCTTCCACTCGTTCGACGTAGCGAGGGGTGATATTGAGTCCTTCCCAAAGCCCTTGCAGAGCAACGTTCAACCGCTGGAGCTTTTCCTGTCGTTTCAAGACTGCCAAGTCCTGGGTTGCTACCTGTATAAGTGGCGGATGAGTCTTGGCTGATTCTGCACTTGCCCGAGCGATGGGATCGTTAGCCAACGCAAACACACGCTCCCCTTCACGCATTGCCTGCTGTGGCTCCAAACACATTAAATCCTGCTCAACGCCATTCACTGATGCAATCCAGTGCCCAGCAGCGCTGAAATCACCTTCAATAGCTAACCCGAACTCCTCAGGCGTACCGACATAAATTGCAGGGTTGGTAGGGTGTCGAATGATCGTCATAGCTGTTTTCCATTCCACCCGCAGGGTGTAAACCAGGGGGTTATTTACAGCGACTTGGCCGCTTCCAGCACCTCGACAATCGTCGCCTGCAGGTCGGCCGCATCCTCGGGCTTGAGTGTGATCTGCCAGAACAGGTCGCTGCCGGTACCACCGAACACGTCGACCACGGGAATCTTGTCGAACGTCACAGTCCTTTCCTCGAAGCGCACATCTGTCAGTGGCGAAGCCAGCTTGGTGTACGGCTGGCCAAGGTCGACATGCAGGTGCCGGGGCGACACCTGAAACTTGACAGGCGCGGCCTGGGCGAACGAAGCGAACGGGCGGTACTCACGGGTTTGCATCAGCATGATGGGGGTTCCTTGGGTTATTGATGGGATGCGTTTAGTTAAGGGTTGGCGATTCCACACCCGAGGCGTCGAATCGGCCTTGGAGAACGGCAGAACGCGCAATCTCATCATTAGCGTCCTGCATCGCCAGCCGAGACGCCTGCACGGCGTCATTGACTGGTTTGAGTTGCGCGGTGTCGATCTTCGGCATGGTGGGGATTCCTTTCAGGTCGGTTCGTTTTGGGTAGCCCCGACTGGCGTGGCTTGAGGTGTCGCGGCGTTTTCATGGACTTCAGTACGTCGAGCAGGTCGTATAGCCGTAATTGGTGATGCAGTTGGTGTTTTTAGGCGTGTAGACCGGATTCTGGGGTGCTACGACGGAGGGCTGCATCCTAGCCCCTACACGATCCGCCACTGTGGCCAGATCCGCGCACGTCAATTCCATAACCGGGCGATCGGCTTCACCCACTACGGTGGCGCCGGCCTGTGCCAGGCTCGCCTGGACCATGTTGCCTAGCTTTGCCTGGTCGTACAGGTATTGGCTGGGATACCCCTGAGTCTGAAAAACCACGTAATGGTTGAATTGGTTGACACTCATCAACTGCTCGCGCTTGCAGATACTGGCTTGGGCGACGCGCGTGGCGATGTGATGGTAATCGGATTCGGGCAGTTGGGTTACGCAGCCAGTGAGTGCTAGCGCACTGGCGAGTGTTATAGCGATCCGTGTCATTTTGGCTTCTCTTGCTGCTTGACTCAGCGGGCACAAAGTGCCCAACTCCTACTGCAAAAGGCCCAATCAAGGGCCGGTGGTATGCTGCGATTTTTCCTCGGTATCGCGCTGGTCAGGCCGGGGCTCATTCTAGGCCCATTCTCACGCGCTGTCGGCCGCACCTGCTTGTCGCAGCTTGGCTGCTTTCAGTGCTTGCTCGCATTGCCATACTTCTTCTTGCAGCTCTTTCTGGTGTTCCTCGCGACGACGCTCATGGTTGTGGCTCCCTTCGCCGCGCTCGCTGTCACGGTGCAGTTCTTCCAAGTAAGCTGCCTTCGCTGCATCAAGCGCGGCCTGTGCATCTGCCACTGTTTGGCTCATGGGTATGTCCTTGTTCTAGGCGGGCTCGACAATCTCACCCTCTCCTAACTACCCAGCCCCACGTTTTGACGGCGGGGCTTGGGTGCACCTGGTTCGCTTTCCTATCGGCTGATGCCTTGGGCGGATAGGCCCAAGTCAGCAATACTGTATTGGTCAAGATCAGGGCGCAGGTTCAACGTTCCGCGAGCCGCTTCCAGTGTCTCAATGGCATGCCGCTCAAGAACGTGGAACAAGAATTCTGCATCCCCCACCGTGTCGTTGCAGTCGCGCTTTAGCGCTGACGTGAGAGCATTTTTCAGCCAATCGCTGGTGTCCGGTGATGCCATGATCGCTTCGATTTCAGCCTTGACGCTCATAGGTCATTTTCCTTCAACTCAGCAAACGGGCGACAGCGCATCGTTTGCTGACGATGAGGGCACATAAACTGGTTCGCTCTGCGCAGCTTCCTTCTGGTAGGCCATTTCGATGCGGTACGCAATTTCATCCTCAAGGTTGTCATAGTCGACGTTTTTGCCGTCCTCGTCGCGCAGCCCACCATAGTTGAACACTACAAGGTGCTTACGAAACCCTTTGCCCTTACGCGCACTTGGCATTTTGAAAAAAATCTTCAACCGGCTGTCATTAAAGTTCGGCAGGGTGTCAGCCTTTTCGGCAGTGATGTGAAGTACCGTATTGAGTTGCATCTGAACTATCCCGCTATACGATTCCACCTCTGTGGCTTCAATCGATGTGTAGGGGACTAACCCATCGGCATTGAAAAACCAGATGCCCTTGTCCTTGAGGATCATCAAAGTTTGGGAGCCGGCGTTGCGATTCAGCCACGCCATGCCCAAGTACCAAAACGAACAAACGAGTAGCAGCGTAGCGATTCCATTGGACTCCATACGGAACCCTTGGATGGCCATAGCCAAGAATACAATGCCACCTAATAAAGCCCTCACAGGCACGCGGCGACGCTCAGTGAACGCCATATCATTGATTGAGCTTTTCATGATTTTCCTTTTAGTAATAGGCGCGAAAAACGCATCCCTGTACTGCAAAAGGCCCTTTCGGGCCGGTGGTATGAAACCGATTTTTCCGTTAAGTCGCGGCTGACTTTTCAACCATCAAATCGAGGTCATCAGCCGTGACGCTCATTGGTCGTTTTCCTACTTGTCGGCTTGTTCCTCGCGACCCCAAATTTCCAAGGAGTCGCGCAATGCGTGTTGGTAGTCGTCCCAAAGGCCACGCGCCTTGAGTGCTTTCTCAATGTAGTGACGTTCCTTTTCAGCGTAATCAGCATGTCGTACCGCTTTCCAAACGGCGGACAGGCAGACGGCGCAGATCAGAAGCAACAGCACCACCGTGCCTGAGAGGATGTATAGGGTCATCACTGATGTTTTCCCTCAACTGGCTGCACTTTCACGGCAGCCATTTCCTCGACGGTTTCACCGTGCAACTCGTAGAAATCGTGATCCTTCCAAGCCTCACAGAAATCTGCCGAAAGCCCGGTGACTGCGACCATGAACGAGGTGCAGTCAGCATCGCTATAGGCTGGGCGTCCATCCATTTGCTTGATGAAGTGCGGGAACGCCTCCTGGTCAGCAACAACCACTTTTGCTGGCACGGCATCGTGAACAAGCCCAATCAGGCTGATGTAACGCCAATGAGCCGCATCAAGCGCTTCACGCTCTGCCTCAGTGGCCCGCTCAAGAACAGCGGTGAATTGGTCTGGTGTCATGGTGGTCTTCATCGGATATATCCCTGTTACCAGAAAGGCGTCATTGGCACGGACTCGCGACGGTCAAGTGCGGCTTCGTATTCTTCATGAAACGCTCGGTACGTCTCGATATTCGTTTCGCAAAAACGCTCAAGGGCTTCTGGATCTAGGCGGGGGCTGTACACCAGCTCCACCGCATCGTCGTCCATGAATTGCAGGGTGCCATCATCAAATACGCGCAACACTGGCACTGTCAGCAGAATTTCAACCTCGGTGGTGAACGGCCAGTCACGGGCACCATTCGGGTCGAACTCAAGCCCCTCGAAGTGTTTCATTATCTCCTCGGGCGTACGTGCGGTTGACCGCTGCTCGTACTCGATCTTGACCACGCGACCATCGGCGTACACTTCAAAATCTGCACCACACTTGTCACAGGTTTCCGGCCTGCACTCTCCATCCGTCATGCGGATCACGGAAATTTGGGTTGTGACAGTGTGCTGGCAAGCAGGGCACGTCACTTCGCGTGTAGGGCCTGATGGCCATGGATGCTCAGCAGCGGTGAGCTTGAAACAGAAATCATTGCGGCACCCCGCGCAGGTCACGCCATAAGCGTGGATCGGCGACAAAGTAAAACGCCCTTGCTGGTTCTGCTTGCTCCAGGCCGAGGCGTGGAATTCTTCAATGCTGTGACAATGCGGACATGCAACATCGACGCTCGCTGCAGCTGGGTTGATCGGTTGCTGTACTTCCAACAAATCGGAATCAGACATGGCTCTTTCCTGCTCGATCCTGGGCGCGAGAATTGCGCCTCTCCTACTGCAGCGGCCCCACGGGTTAGGCGGGGCTTGTGTGCACCTGGTTCGATTTCCGTTAATTGGTTGGGTCGGCTACGGGGGTGGGCGCGCACACGACAAAAACACCCAACAACGCTCCGCCAATAGCAGCAAATGACACAGGGGTTGTACCCAGCATGCCAAGGTCAAGCCGTCCACCAGTTGGAATCGGGATTGAGCCGAGGTGCTGGAAAAAACTCAGGCCATAGCAGATGGCCACAAACAACAGTGCCCCCCAAAGCGCGGCCAATAGCACTTTGGATTTCTTGGGTCTTGGCCAAACAAATTTCATCGTTGAATTCCTAGAAGTCGCTGCCGTAGCCGATTGCTACGACTTTCTTGTCTTCGTCCAGACCATCGCGCAGCAGGCCAAGCATGTTAGGGGTACTCACGCCGAGTTCATCGCGAGTAAGTGCTTCCCCCTCCGCGACACTGCCGAACGCGGTCATACAGACAACGCCGATATCGCCATGCAACGCTTTTTGCTCCTCAAGCCAAGCTTGGAGGTCTGAAATTTTCATGCCGGTCTTCATCGCTGTTTTCCGTTGTTCGTGGAGCTGGTGATACAGTCCAGTTCACGTGGCCCAGCAAGCCGGGGGGAGTAATAGGGTTTGGGCCTGGGAGTCCAGTCATTTTCCTTCGCGCACTCAGCTGCTCCCTTCGCCGTTCGCGCACGCACGTACATGGTGCGAATGACCTTCCGCTTTTTGCCATTGCCCTGGACAAGATCCACGGCAAAGACCTTGAACTCCTTGTCCTTCCAAAAGGCGTGCGCGTCAGCCTCATCACCGAACAGCATGCGCTCTTGCTTGGGGGCTGGAGTCACGGCCCGTTCCTCGGCTTGCTCCTGGGCGGCTTCAATTACCTTGGCAGCGGTCAGCTGCGCGTCCATGCCCTTGCCCCAAGACTGCTGCATGTACAACGGCTGCGCCTCGACGATGCCGGCGGCGTCGGAATGACTGATGGTCATCTACTCGGCCACCGCCGCGGTAACTGCGCCTTCCCACTCGAAATACTTCATTGCGGCATTTTCCTTGAAGGCCCCGGAGAACCGGGCGGGCAGGTTAGGCTGCAAGCAGCTTCGGCACTTCACGCAGAGCGATCTGCACCAGGTCGCAGAAGTAGCTCGCCGTATTGCCCTCGGGATCGGCCACGACGGTATCCATGATTACCTTCGGCTCGACTCCGGCTTTCTTCGCCATCAGATCCAACGCTTCCAGCGCGGCCAGGGTTGCAATGTTGGCTTTCAATTCAAGGCTCATCGTCGCGCCCTCCGGGGCGTTGCTCGTTTCGATGAGTCAATTATAGTTCTGTTAAACAGAACCGGTCAACATCTTTTTAACCCCTGCTTTCTTGAGGATTGGCCCCCAAGACTCAATGCGATAGACCGGCCCTTCTTTGAGGATCTGCGCACCCATTTCGCTGTTCAGGGCAGCAACGTAAGTGTCGATGTTCCCTTTGCTCAAGCCCGTCAGCGCAGCCACGCTGGCCGCAGTCGGGTTGTCCAGGGCGTCTATCGCTGCCATCGTCACAAAGAGCCGGCCCGCGTGCCCTTTCGGATAGAGCGGCACGCCATGGTCGTTTACGGGTAAGTCGGTCATTGCATACTCACTAAGTACTGATAAACAGAACTATAAAGCCAGCTCGTAAGCCGGTCTAATGGTTTCTTGACTCGCTGTCAGGTATGGCTTCGTATGTTCCAGCTCTGGTCGCACCGCTCCACTTGGATAAAGCACGTCTGAAATTTCGACCTGGGCCAGCTCGGTGACACGAATACCGGTCGTGTGCGTGATCCATAGCAGCATCACGTCACGCTCAGGATTTCGCCCGGTAACTGATGCAACGCGAATGAGGTGTTTGAATTGGCCATGGCGAAGGGATGCTGCACGGCGAATATCGGTCATAGGTCTCTTTGTCAGGATTGAACACGGATCGAGGTCGATCCTGAGAGAGTTAGTGGTAGGCCTCCAGCGAAGCCTAACACCAATGTTTTCGGCATGTTCACGGAAAATCGCAGGGGATAAACCCCGTGAAGAACGGGGTTAGTTTGGGGTAGACCATCAATTGAGTGTCGGGGGTACGCCATCGCTGAGATGCGTGCTGAATTCGGATGCGCTGGCATTTTGATAATGCCGGTCGATCATCGCATCCGAACTCTCTTTGGTGACGACTGTAGAGGCAAGCAGAGCTTGTTTCGGGTCAACGCCTGCCTCCATCATTTTTGCTGCAAGTTCGTCCTTAGCATCCAGCGCTGCGTGAACGTACTGCTTGATACCGTCTTTCATTGTCATTTTGCCCATGGCTATGTCCCAGGGTATGCCCGTCCGCGAACTGCGGTTGGTAGCCGTCTGATAATAGTTCTATCAGGAACTGCCGACCAGCAACGGCGGGCATCCAGGAAAATTAGACCTTCCCCTCCAACTCCTTCTCAATATCCGCTAGGTCTTGAGCAAAGGCCTGATCGAGCAAACTCGGTTTCTTTTTCCAAGGTTTGGTTTCGGGTTCAGGCACGGCCGCGTAAAGCGTCACCGCGTCAGGATTCACCTGCAGGTGCTGCTCAAAATGCTCCTGCAGCTGTTTTCTGAGTTCTTCTTTGGTCATTCAATCGCTCTCGTCGTTATTGGCGCATGGGCAGCGCGTAGCAGTTGCCCAGGACTACATGGCGACTTCCAGGCGGTCGGCCGGGTACTGACGTATGAATTCCATGCTGTCGGAGGCGCCGGCATTCAACCAATCGCCATACAGCCCCCGAGGCAGGATCACCAGCATGCGCTTTTCGTCCTGAGGCTTGTGGTAGTGGCACATAAACGGGTGATCATCCGCATTGAGGGTCAGCATGGTGAAGCTATGAACAGTCTCTGCGGTACCGGGATTGCGCCACTGCTCCCACAGGCCAGCGATACCCATTATCTCACCGTCTGCCCGCGCAATACGCGTGGCGATCGCCTTTCCTGATCGCCAGTCAGGCTCATAAATGGCTGCTGCCGGGATAATGCAGTGCTGCGCGTTACGCCAAGCCGTGCGGAACGACGGTTTTTGACTGGCCGTCTCCGATCGGCAGTTGTAGGTGCTTCGCACGATTTTCGTGTCCTTGCTCCAGGTCGGGATCAGCCCAAACGCACCTTGCAGCACTTCCAGCGGCGCCGGCGATTCGTCGTCGAAGCGCTCCGCACGCCGAATGAACGGCCCGCTGTAGCCCGGGTAAAGGTCCAGTTTGCCTTGTTCAAAAGGCTCAATGCCGAATGTTTCGGCCACTCGCTGCGGCGAAGGCGCTTCGTAATGACTGCACATACTCACACTCCTTGCAGATCCTGACGCCTCAATTGGCGTTGACGGTCCATAACTGGTCGAGTCTGGTGGTGTAGCTCGGGCTTTTCAGCTCGCGGCGCATCGCCCAGGCCGGCGCCGCCGGCACAGCGGCCGTGCGCAGCGTGCCTCGACCCCAGCGGTTATTGATTTCGTCCAGGACGCTCATCACCTTGTCGGCCGTGGCTGGCTGCGTGTGCGCAAACAGGTCATCGGTAAATTCACCTGGTTGACGCAGATCCATCAGCAACACCTCAGCCTTGCTGTATCGGAACCCAGGCCGGAACAGGCGTTCCACCGCCTGGATGGCTTCGCGGGTGATCAAGCGCACGTCATTGGTGGGATAGGGCAGCTCCACCAGCACGCCGTTAGCGTATCGCGCCTCGTCGGGGTTAAACATGCCGGTGCGAATGCTCACGCGGATCTTCTTGCACAGAGAATGCTGGGCTCTCAGTTTTTCTGAGGCGCGCTGCGCGTAGGTGGCCACCGCTTCCTTGATCGGCTCCATCGTGGTCAGCCGGGTACCAAACGCTCGGCTGCAACAGATCTCCTGCTTGGCCGGCGCCGCCTCTTCCAGGGCCAGGCACGACGTGCCGGTCAGCTCACGCACCGTCTTCTCCAGCACGACGCTGAATTTTCGGCCGAGCAACCCCGGATCAGCCTTGGCTAGGTCCATCGCTGTGTGAATGCCCAAGGCGTGCATGTGCGCCGTCATCCGTCTACCAATGCCCCACACCTCTTCAACAGCCGTATTGCGCAGCACCCAGTCGCGCTTAAACGGGTCGCACAGATCTACGACGCCGCCGGTCTGCGCCTGCAGACGCTTCGCGGTGTGGTTCGCCAGCTTGGCGAGGGTTTTGGTGTGGGCAATGCCCACGCCTACGGGAATACCGGTGTGTTTTAGGACCTTGGCCCGAATGGTTCGGCCGAATTCGGTGAGGTCGCCTGGCATGCCCGAGAGCTCACAAAATATTTCATCAATGCTGTAAATTTCTGAATCGCAAACCATTGATTCTATTAGGGTCATGACCCGTTCTGACATTTGACCATACAACGCGTAATTGCTACTGAAAGCCAATATGCCATGCCGGCGCAAGGTGTCCTTGATCTGAAAATACGGTGCCCCCATTTTGACGAATGGTTTGGCGTCGTAACTGCGTGCGATAACATTCCCGTCGTTGTTAGAGAGTACGACGATAGGCGTGCCAGCCAGATCCGGTCGGAAAACGCGCTCACAACTGGCGTAAAAGCTGTTGCAGTCCGCAAGGGCAAATACCGGGGCACCGAGATTGAGCGCACTTTTCATGTTCATGTCGAGCGCTCGTGGTCACGCACGCTGTAATTGACCACCCCCCAAATCACCAGATCGTCACCTTCCATCACGTATCTGGGTGGAAATTTTGGATTTTCGGCCATCAACACCACTTGCCCATCTCGGTGATGCAAACGCTTGCATACACATTCGGCATTGAGCGCCGCAATGACGATATCGCCGTGCCTCGCGGTCTTGCTTCGATCGACAATCACCAAGTCCCCGCTGAAAATGCCGGCGCCTTGCATGCTGTCGCCTTGGATCTTGGCCAGGTAAATGTGGGGGGCTCGGATTTCGAACAGCTCATCGAGCGATATCAATTTTTCAAGGTGGTCCGCTGCCGGCGATGGAAAACCGGCAGACACCTGGGAGGAATACAGCGGAAGTGATACACCACCGCTGGCAATGGGACCAAGAAGGGTCACGCTCATAAACCTGGCCTGAACAAATAGCTGTATGGATAGACAGTTAACGTTGCCGCTGATTGCACGTCAATTTGAGCCGACCAAATGCTGCTCACCGAGGTTGCCACGTCGGGCTCATACCTCAAAATGCATGCCTTCACCGAAGGCACATGGCGGCAGTAGTGTTTAGGCTATCTTGTTGCAGCCTGTGCGCACACGCACCCGGTTGAGGCGCAGGGCGGCTTGCCGTCCTGGGGCGATTTATCCGGGTCTTAGCGCCCGCAGGGTGGCCGAAGGCCAGGGCAGGGCAGTTTCATCGCCCTGGGCCGCTTAGACAGGCATACACACGGTAGTGGGGTTTGCTTTATTGGTTGCGGGTGCAGGGGCCGCAGGCTCCTGCCGGGGTTTGGGGCCTGGCCCCATGCTGTAACCGCGCCGTGCCATAGGCACGACAGTGCGCGGGCATTACTCAAGAGGTGGTACACCTCGAAAAGCCCTGTTTTTTACCCTTGGGGGTTACTGAAGGGGGTATAAAATTCCATTTATTTCTAAGCCTTACGGCCAGAACCTTCTTTCACCCCAAGATGGTGCCGGCAATGCCCACCAAAATGCGTTTTCCATCCACCTCCTGGCCTCACCTGGTCGGTACCGGCTAACCCGCACAAATCGCAGGCGTGACAATGCCTCCGCGTGAGCGGATGCAAAAAAACTCGATAGATGCCTGTGCGGCTTAAATTACCCGCGCTGGCCAGCCTTGTTGGCCACGCTGTCCAACAGTTGACTCAAACGCTCGCTAACACGTGTCGCTGACTGCGACGGCGGCCGCTCTGCAGCCCTCTCACGCAGGGAGGGCTTTTTCTCATGAAAGAGTGAGTCAGGATTTTCCTTAGCCTGCCAGCGCGCACGGGACACCTCACGTCGGTGCTGAGCCTGGGAATAACGCGCTATAGCCTCCATACGCTTCTGGCCAACGTTCGCCAGTTGCACCTTGCGTCGCTTACGCGCCGATGCCTGCACGCGCTCATGCACGTGCAGCAGGCCCAGGTCCTTCCAAAACAGCTTGGTAAAGCGCACGAGCACGCGTGTGCGCACCAGGTTCAGGCCGTTTTCGTCCTTCTCTTCCAGGCGTACACGCTCGATGCGCCGATAAACGTAGCCGGCGGCGTCGAGGGTTTTAAACAGTCGACATAGGACCGGCGCGGAGATGGGGGAGTCTTCAGCAATCCGGCGCTGCGTGTTGAGCACGTAGCGTCCGCTATTCTCATCCAGGTAGCCCAGCACGCCGGTGGCCAGGTCATAACGCACGAGGATCTGCTCTGCAGATTTTTGGAACGCCATAAACACCTCAACGCGTGTGCGGCGATCGCCATTGACGCGATCAAGGCGACGTAAGTAGCGGCCTCGGTTCTGAACCAGATTACCCAGCCGCTCAAAGGCTGATCGAATAAGGGGGTTTTTCAGCTGCTGTTCGGACAATCGCCGGGGGGCCGCATAAGACGGCGGCATAGTCCGTGCCGGGTGGCGTAAAGCAGCATGAGGATTAGAAGCGGGTAGTTTAACCGCAGTTAGGTGGCGTTTCATGCAGCACCGCCTAGGCATAGAACACCAGAGGCTACGACCGCAACGTAAGAGAGGAAATAAGGGGGTACAACAGAGGTGCTGTGAATGTCCTGGGCACCTTCGATCGTAGAAATCATATCCATTTGTATGCGCCGTTCGGCGGCAAGCTAATTTTGTTGACATTCTCCGGGTTGCAAGAATCCGTAGTGCCAGCCATAATCAGCTCACCAATTGATGTGTTGAGCAGGTCTCCCCCCGTCGAAAGAGAAAGACCTGTTCTCGATTTTCCAAAAAGCCCGGTTACCAGCCGGGCTTTTTGGTTTCTGCTATTCCGTTAAGCCACTTGCATTGTCTCCACCTGAGTAGTTACTTCCACAAACCCCACACGTTTCGCATCGGCGTGCACCGACTCAAGACTCTTATAAATCTTGCGGCGGTCCGACCGAGCAACTGTCATGTGTTCCTTAGATCCATCGGTACAGACGGCAATCAGTTCCCACGCGTTTTGCTGCATAGGAACAGGAACTACGATGGCGGACCGTAGTCCGCCATCCTGAAACAATTTGCGCATCGCTGAGAGATCCACGGCCATCACGCCCCTCGAATCGTTGTGGTAATAACGAAACAAGCCTAAGCGTCGGCGCATGAAAAAGCAAATTCATGCAAGACGCCCACCGTTAAGTGCCCTATTTATTGGGCATGATGTGCATGAATTGGTGGATTTACGAAAAACGTCTTAGAGAGGAAAAAGGTCGCGGGGGGTGGTCTCGTGAAACCAATCGTCTGCGTTCCAACTTTTGACAGCCGCCGCCAGCGTAACACCGCCTCTGGTGACGGCACCTAAGGGGTGGTTCATGCATACAACCAAATATTCACCATTTGAAGTGGTGTAGCTCGACCCCAAATCGGGCTTATGGCGGCACTCCGGACAGGCTTTGATAAATGGGTGGAGAATTCTGACTAATCCAAGCTCGACGACTTCCTCCTGGTGCATCGCTTTACTCAAGATCTCACGCTGCTGATCAACAAAATCTTCGCTAACCAATGGGTATTGTCTACGAATACGTGCCAACGTTTCGAACAGCTCACCGCGACTACCCGCTGGCCAACCTTCATATCCTGCTTTGGCTAGAGCTGTTTGAACCTGTTTGTCTTCTTTTTTCACGCTCCAAACTCCTTACACAAAACCTCCCCCGCACAGCGGGGGAGGCATGCAGTTGTCAATTCATTTCAGGGCCGTATTCCTCTACATCGACATCGAGAACTTCTACGACGATTGTTTGAGTAACCTCTTGTTCGGTTTCTTTGGTAGCCACCTCGCCGTTGCTCAGGCCCAGTGATGCCGCTTGGCCCTGATGAGTAAAATTCAGCGGAGCTGGTGCGTTGGTTGTCGTCAGAGGGGTTGGTGTTGGAGCCGCCGGCGCCGATTCCACAACAGAAGCCAACCCCAAGGACGCTGGTTGGCCCTGGTGGGTGAAATTCAGAGGTGCTGGCGCACTGGTTGTCGTTACAGGCGTTGCTGTTGGTGCTGCCGGCGCCGATTCCACGACAGAAGCCAACCCCAAGGATGCTGGTTGGCCCTGGTGAGTAAAATTCAGCGGTCCTGGCGCACTGGTAGTCGTAACTGGCGTCGCTGTTGGTGCTGCCGGCGCCGATTCCACGACAGGAGCCAACCCCAAGGATGCTGGTTGGCCCTGGTGAGTAAAATTCAGCGACGGCGGAGTAACGTGAACAGCCAATCCAGGATGCGCTTGATCTACAGAGGTATGTTCCGCTAACAAGCGGCGCTCGATCGCATTTACAAGGGGCTCTACAAAATCAGTGGCCTCATCAAGAAACTTGATGCTTTCCGGGGATTCCTGATGCTGTTCGTAAATGTCTTCAAGCGTCGTTTTGAAGCGATCGCGGTAAACATCGTTCTCCATGTACGCCGTGATCATTGCCACACCTTCCTTGGTGTGATCGCTGGTTGCCACCAGCCAAACAGCGTGATCCTCCCCACGCAGCCCCATCATGGAGTCCGATGAAAGAACTTCTGCCTCACTCAGAATTGACCCTTCTACCAACGGGAACTTAGCGCGCCAGGCTTGTTCACGCTGAACCATCTCACTAGGGCTTTGGGCCTGTTCTACTGTTGGTGCCCGTGCAAGAGGCTCTTTTCCGGTAACAGAGGATGCAGTTTGCTCAAGCCGAGTCATCTGCTCGATTAGCTGATCACTGGTGAAGAACGCAAAAGCGTGACCTGCTGCGCTCTGCTCTGCAATTTCACGGCTTTCGTAAGTATCAATTTTCAAATCACCAACAAACGCAGAGAACGTTTGCGCTTGGTCGGCATCCGACTTGATATCCGGAACAACCGTTATGTAACGCGGTAACGCATCCATAACCAGTTGATCCACATGTACATCAATATCCCTAGGATCGATGCCAGGACGTGGCTCAAAATTCAGAGGCGCGTGCACCGGCTCTGGCGACCTTTCAACAGCTTTGGTTATCGTTGACGCCTCTGTATCAGGAGCCGAGGTTTTAAGCTGCTCAAGCCGAGTCATCTGCTCGATTAGCTGATCACTGGTCAAGAACGCAAAGGCGTGACCTGCAGCGCTCTGCTCTGCAATTTCACGGCTTTCGTAAGTATCGATTTTCAAATCACCAACAAACGCAGAGAACGTTTGCGCTTGATCAGCATCCGACTTGATATCCGGAACAACCGTGATGTAACGCGGCAACGCATCCATAACCAGTTGATCCACATGCACATCACGATCTCTAGGATCAATGCCTGGACGTGGCTCAAAACTCAGGGGCCCCTGCGCCTTTAGCTGAGCAGCCACTGCAAGGTTTTCTGCTACTGACGAAAACGCCGTTGCCTGCCGCACTGGATCGATTGAAGCTGCCGGCATAACAACCGTCGACGCGGTGACCGGTTCATTGCGGTTGATCGAAACAGTTTCTCGTTCAGCCGACCAACCTCTACGGAATCCTGAAATATGCTTAATAGTGCCGTCAGCTTGAGCCTGCGGGATTGTGATGGGCTGACGCCCTAGGTCTTTGAGGACAATGCGCTCACCGAGAGTTAAGTTTTGATCAGCCATCACTTCTTCTAGCGCGACACCCCAAAGCGTTCTTGGTCCTGTCTCGGTTTGGAGCGTAACGAAGTAGCTTGGACCGTTGTTAGGGTCTCCCTTGTAATCAGCTGGACCATGGGCAACCAATTCACCAGTGATTATCGAACGATCGACCACCACCGGAGCCGCTTCTGCGCCCGATGTAACTACTTCCTGAACAGCAGCTTTTGAACCAGCAGCCTCTGGTGATTGGATTTGCTGACCTTCTTTTTCGATATCCAGCTCTGCACGGCGCAGCGTGAGCGCCTCGTTCATTTTCTTATCGGTGAAGTGAATATCCATACCGCTTTTTGACGCTGCCTCCACCACCAGGCGCTTAAACTCAGCAGAACCGTTGATGGTCAACGTGCTGCCAAAACGCTGTGTTGCGAGCTGTAGCGCGACACCAACACCGGCTTCGGTGATTCCAGTACGACGCATGGCGATTGCTGTCCCCGTATCGACGAACAGCGTCTTGTCAGTGGTTTTGCTGAGGTAATGGACGTTCTGCCCAAAACGGGACTTTTTGGTGTAGATGTCCTTTGCGCTCAACTCGCGTTCGCGCTCCTTGCTCACCTTCTCATTCGTTTGGAGCGTCAGGCGGGTGATCAAAGCTTTTACTCGATCACGAGCAGGTGCATTTGGTCCCGGACCGCTGATGGTAAAATTAGATAACTCTTCTTGGGGCTCTTTATTAACTAAGCCACGAATTTCAGCACTGCCCATGTAAAAATCCTCTTTATAAAGACTCGGGTTTTGTATTGCGTCGCGTGCTTTCATTCGCTCAAACGTCAGAACCGAAACAAGTTGTGCTTTATCTCGTTTGGATAAACGGTCGTCTGAGAAAATTGAGCGTCGTGTTTGAAAAAACTGCTTATTAACCCTTTGAACAGCCTTGCGCTGCGAGGGTAATAACTTGTTCTCTTCTATTTGCCGATTGAAATAAGCGGCTACAGTTGAAGCGTTGCGGTTAACAGCAACTGTTTTAAAAGTTGCTAACTTCATCACCAGCGCTGACTCAACCGGACTTTTCAAAGGCGCAAACAAACGCCGAGTCCGGGCTTCAATATCAGTGATGGTTGCAACACGATGAGGATTCAGTGCGTAAGGCGGGATGTTTCGTTTGCTGCTGGTACTGCTTCTGGACTTGCGAGGTTTACCGGACTGACCGGATCCTGGATCAGCTGCTGGTGGATCCCGAGATGTCCCATCTCCTGGATCGAACGTAGCAACCAAACCTATCTCAAGGGGCGACTCGACGGATTGATTCAACGGCTCGAAAAGCCGTCGGCCGCGCTGTTCGATGTCTGCAATAGTCGCCCTTCTACGTGGGTCCCGCGCATAGGGCGGAATTACGGCTCCAGATCTACGTCCGCGTATTCGCTGTTGTCGGCCGTCGCTGGGGATTGTGTCGGCAGTGCCCCCGTCTGCTGCTGGCGTAAGAACGCCGGCACGTCCTCCGGGTCGTCCTCGTCCATTCGGGGCTCGTCTGGATCCTCCTCCTGGTAGAGTTGGTCGCAATCCAGTATCTCCTCCTGTGTCCGGCTGTCCCAGGTGAAAGTGTGCATCGCCCTGCAGTAATTGCGCACCACCAGGCTCTTGGGTTGGTCGGGCTTGCCGGTCAACTGCCACATCGCTGCCGAACATGTTTTGCAAGCCATTGGCAGCTTCAAGAGGTCGCGTGGTTCCAATTTCAGCAGCACTTCGCTTACCACGATTCTTTGGCTTGTTGTGTCTTGGACTGATGTCATGAGAGTCTCCATAGTCTGCGTAAAATGCATGTTCGCGCTGGTTCAACAGAGCGGTTCTTTCGGTTGGTGAGGCATCTTTATAAAGTTTTCGAAAAGATGGCGTCGCCTTACTAACGTATTTAAGCTCTTTAGCCCTGCGAGGCCATTCGGTAAGTCGCTCCTGAATAACGTGCTTTTCCAGAGGAGGTTTTCTCAACTGGCGCCTGACAACGAAATCATCCTGAAAAATCGTGTCTTTAAGATTGGTAAACTTCGCGTCATCTGGCAGCTTTACAGCGACATATTCATTTTCCTTGCCTTGGTTGCGGATCTTAATTTCACCATGAGAGGCGACCAATTCGTAAAAGTCCTGACGCGTCGAAACTCCTGTTTCAATAATCTGTTTGACTAACTTCTGCTTGAACTCACGATTTTTCCCGTAAAAGTCGTCACCTTTATATCTAGACAAAACACTTGCTGCATCCTTTGGATCAACACGAACATGCTCCCTAGGCGACGCAAGTTCGTACTTCTGATTTATGTATTCTTGAAAAGCCTCAAAATAGCGCTCATTCGAAGAGTACATACCTACAGGATTAGCCTCATTACCACTAAGCAAATTCTTACGAGGAATAATTATGTGGATATGAGGCTTGCGCTCAATCAAATCACCGGTCTTATGATCTTTAATATGCTTAATTTTTGGCAAATGCGCTTCCGCGTAAAAATTAAACTCATCATCTTTATAGGCATGCATCAGGAACTGCTTGAATTCAGCAGTGACCGCCGTTAACGTTTCGTGAGAGACATTGTCTTCACGAAAGGCCATAGTGAAAGATAAATAACGGTTCTGTCCGTTATCCGGAATACTTTCATAGACCATTTTAGTTAAATCTAAATCACCGTCTAAAATGACGCGCTCATCAAGCTCGCTACGTGAAAACTCTCGCCCCTCTTTTTTACCCTCTTCAAGATACTCCTTGGCACCAGTGTTGTAGCCCTTGCACCTAATCAGCATGCTTCACCCCGGCAAGCATCAGCTCACGAATTAGTACAAGTTCATTGATCGCCTTAATGTATAATGTCTCAGATATAATCTCGGATTTTCGGTATGCACTATTAAATCGATACGCTATCTGATTCAGGTTATTACTTGACTTGTTAAATAGAAAAAGTAGGCGGCTATTATCTTTAGATAACGTTGGCGCTTCAAACACGGCATTAGAGTTAAATAATATCTCTCTTAGAAAGTCTGACTGCTTAACTCCACTGTTACGGAGCTTCTCTTCATATGGCGCAATATCCTCCTCGCGCAGCCGGAAGGAGACCACGCGGGTTTTGTTTTTTGACATGGCAAACACCCCAACGGATCAACCAACGAAATAGACAACAGGCATTGCAGGCTTCCCGCTTTGCGGGGTTTCAAAGGGGTTTCCCCTTTGGCGCGGACGACTGTTTTCAAAATGCGAAGCACTTTTGTAAACAATCGGTAACGTGCCTCTCTTTTTAAGGCCCTTGCTTCGATTGGCATAGATTTGCGTAGATTTGCATTAGGTTGCATTGGAGCCTTGAGTAAGCTCCAGATTTGCATTAATTTGCAGTGAATTGCGTTATGAGGAGATTTTCACGATGACTGCTACAAAGCCCAAATCCAGGACCGGGAAAAGCCAATTTTTCCCACTGATGCAGCAAATTCAGGATCGCCTGGCCTTGGGAGAAACAAATCGACAGATTCACGATGACTTGATGGACAAGGAGTTGGTCAAGATCAGCTATGACCAATTCTCCAGGTACATCAGGCAGCATCTGAAAATTGCGAAACCGACGGTTATTACTCAACGAACTAGCCCAGCCACACAACTAGCAGCCCCTCAAGAACATCCCTTCAACTTTAAAGATCGCGAGACAGCCAACGGCGAGCGCAGGAGGATCAGCGATAAAGACTTTCATAACTCCGTACCTGACCTCTCAAAAATCTACGGTACGCCCGACAAGATAAATGAATAACGCCGCTAGCGAGCGGCGTTAAGCGGCTCGACGCATTAGTTAGGTTTTCGCTGCTCGACGAATAGTTTTTTATACGTTGGCGGAAGTGTTCCAACTATCTGTTGTTGGTCGCTGTACTTGCTACGCCAGTAATCTGCAGCATCCCGATTGTCGATACCTACCCCATACAACACATAGGCCGCAGTAGAAAATACTCCGAGCAGAACGAGTACAGCCGACGATAACAGCAGGTTGGCGAAAAACGTCCTTTTACTTTTTGTGTGGGCGCCTAGGGATCGAAGGTCAGTTTCCAGCTTTACCACTTCGCTTTTCAGACGCTGTACTGAACCAGTTACGGCCGAATCTACACTTAGTTCAACTGCGTCTTTAATACGGCGATGAGCCGACTCCAACTCGACTTTTGAAAGGGCTGCCAAAACAGCCTTTGTTTCAGTAGTCAATTGGCCGGCACTCCTTTCTGCTTCCTCAACAGCTCCGGCGATAATGTTTAAGCTACTTTCAAGTACCAGGGGAATGCTTTCGATTGCTTCAACAATCGGGGCTGAGAATGTTCTCATCGCTGCTTGATTCGCCATGACCATGGCGAAAATTGGATCCTGATTTGACAGCTTAATTCCAAGCCCGGCGAAAACGTCCATTTTGATCTGTTCAAAAAGTTCGTTATTGTTATCCATAATTATACCTCTGGCACATAACCGAACACTCTATCCAGTTCGGCGTAGAGGGACTCAAATACGCGATTAACTCGGGACTTAGCTATGAAGCCAAACTTATCGGACTCCTTAAACTCTCGGCAAGTCATATGATTTTCCGTCAGCAAACGAATATCCGTGCTGTATGCGTCGCTATTGCGATCCTCGATTTTCACTACACCCTGAATAATATCGGAATTAGCTGTTACCCAAGGCATTACCGAAAGTGCTTTACCATCAAATTCAGGAATTCCCCAAAACTCATTCTCCCATACGACGATCTTGGTATTTGTCTTTGACTTCCTCACCAATTCGATCATAGAGAGCAAACCAGTTACAGTATCGTCCTTGGCTTGACCACCAGTCACAACTGAATGAATATAAACTTGCTTGCCATACTCTTGCATGGTCTCAAGAATCATATTGGAGCTAATAAACTTTGCAACAGGCAAAAACGTTGATGCTCCATTATCAACAATAGATACCTGCTCAGTGCAAAGGATCGCCTCAAACAATGGGTCAAACAAGCGCTGAATTACGGTACCGCCCTCTGTAATCGGAACCAACTGCACGTTGAGTGCGCTAATACGGTGGAAAGTGCTGTTTACAGGGTCTGTATCACCGCAAACCGGTACAAGGCCACGCTCAACCGCATATTGCGCCAATACAGATGATATAAATGATTTCCCTACTCCACCTTTGCCTTGAAGTGTCCAGTGCGTTGTGTTCAAAAGGAAGTCATATGCAATTAATGGATTTTCAGGCTTGCGTACTTTAGTCATAGACCTAACTCACAATAAAAATGGAATGACTGCGAAGTCATCAATGACCGCGCAAGAAAATTAAGAAATTGGATGTATTGGCTAGAGCAACACCAAGGGCTCTGCCCTTGTCATCTCGCCAGCGGCCGCGTGGACCTCAGGAGCGTGGGGGAGAAGCAACCCCCACACTCCTGCGGTGAGCCTTGTTTTGTGGTTGTGCCGTCAAGTGTGCGCTTCGCCCGTGCTTCCGTTCACCGGAACGGTAAAGCTGTTCCGCCGAGCCGGGAGCGCGGCACCTGACTGTGCGACGGGCGGAGGAGACGCTGCTAGAACGGAATATCTGGATCCAACCCATCATCAGCGCCTGCCTGGGGAGACTGCTGTGGCCGCTGCTGCTGCCCGCTGCGCGATCCCTGCTTATCCTCCTGGGGTCGCCCCCGAGTAACTGCATAGTCCCTTGCATGTCCACCACGATCTCAGTGGTGTAACGCTTGATCCCGTCCTTCTCCCATTCGCGAGTCTGCAACTTGCCCTCGATGTAAACCTGGGAGCCTTTGCCAAGGTATTCGCCGGCAATTTCAGCGACTTTGCCGAACAGTGATACGCGGTGCCACTCAGTTTTTTCAACCTTCTGGCCGGACTGTTTATCCGTCCATTGCTCGCTTGTCGCCAGGCTCAAATTGGTCACAGCATTGCCATTCGGCAAGTAGCGGACCTCAGGGTCTTGCCCACAGGTGCCAACCAGAATGACTTTGTTCACTCCGCGTGCCATAGGTAAATCCTCATATGATTCGATTAATGTAAGTTAGCGAGCGAAAACCATTTGAACCTTGCCTTGCGCATCGAGCCGCAACGCCGCGTCAAAGGTGGTGCCATTTTTTGTAGACTTGAAACCCTTCAACGTCGCCGTTTTGCCTTTTGTCAGCAGCGTTTCTAACTGTATCGACGTCAGGGTTTTGCCACTTATCTGAGGCCAAACTTTGAATACGCAGCCTTTGCATGCGACAACCTTCGATGTGATCGCCAGTTCGCCACCACACATTGGACATTTAGCGCTGATCTGAAAGGCTGGGGCTTGAACCTGGATCTGGATATTGGCCACGTCGACATTGCGTACCTGTTCAGCAATAAATGATTCCAGTTCATCCAGGAAAGCGTCGGTACTCAGTTCGCCTCGCTCAATCCGCTGTTGCTGCTCATGCCACAACGCCGTCATATCTGGCGTAGTGGCGATAGAAGGCAGCGCAGCGACAAACTCCAGCCCTAGAGGCGTCGGTACGAACTTCTTTTTCTCCACCGAATAGAACTTCCGCTCTCGCAGTTTTGCGAGCATAGAACCCCGGGTTGCCGGCGTTCCAATCCCGCCGTTTTCGCCTGCAGCTTTGCCCTTGTCCCGCTCCAGCAATAGTTGCTTGATTCGCGGATCCTGTACGTACTTAGAAACGCGCTGCAGATCCTTGAGCAAGGTGTCTTCGGTGTAGAGGGGCAAAGGCCGGGTCTTTTCCTTGGAGACCTTCACGTCGGCGCAGAAGCATGTATCAGCGACAGCCATGACCGACAAAACATCAAACCGGCTCTCAACCTGGTCTTCTTCCTCGACCTTTCCTTCCTCATTCTCCATATCCTCTGAAATGAGTGAGGTCCAACCGGCGACGGTCGTCTTGTTGGCTTTAGCGACAAATTCGTAACCCGTAACGTCAAAGTGCACTTCCGCTGCCAAATAGCGTTTTTCCGGCAAAAATTGAGCTAAGTAACGCTTCACAATCGCCATATAGACCTTGTGCTCATCACTGGTCAGCTGTGCGACATCGAATTTCGACGCTGTGGGAATGATCGCCGTATGCGCAGATACCTTTAAATCATTGAATGCTCTGCTTTTGCGCGTCGGATCCACGCTGGTGAAAGCCCCGGCTAACTCAGGCAGCCCAAGTGCCAGTGCCGCCAGGGTCTCCGGGGCCTCGGAAAATTGCTCGTCAGTCAGGTAGCTGCAGTCAGAACGGTTGTACGTGATCGCCTTGTGCTTCTCGCGCAGTGCTTGAGTGATAGCAAGCGTCTTTTCGGCATCCAAACCATGCTCTTTGCTGATGTGAACCTGCAGATCTAACAGAGAAAACGGCAGCGGTGCGGGGGTAGTTTTCTCTGGCACGCTGACCGCAGTGACGTTTGCCGGCGACTGACGGCAGGCGCTGGCAACGATGTTTGTATAGCCCTCATCAATGATTCGGTTTTTATCGTTTACCGGCGCGCCGTCCGGCACCAAGAACCGCGCCCCAAGCTTGTTTTCACCGAAGGTCAGACTTGCACTCAGGTTGTAAAAGTAAGTCGCTGCGTGGCTTCGGTTTGCGAGATAACGATTCACGATCAGGCCCAACACTACCGTTTGCACGCGACCGACTGACAAAACGCCTTTAACACCTTTGGACTGAGCAGCAAGCGTGTAAGCCCTGGTCATGTTGAATCCGTAGAGCTGATCGCCAATGCTGCGCGCTAGCGCTTTTTGCGACAAACCATAAAACTCACCGTTGTCCTTCATATTGCCCAGCGCCTTACGCGCGGCATTCGCGTTCATATCGCTGATCAGCAGTCGTTTCACTGGGCTTTTGTTTGCGAAGTACAGCAACACTTCATCAACCAGCAGCTGACCCTCGTCGTCGGGGTCGCCGGCGTGAACAATTTCCGACGCCTTGCCGATCCATTCACCTACCGTTTTGAGCTGGTCCTGAGTAGCAGAAATGGGCACGTACTTCTCTGGCCGAAGCTTCAAAGGGAGATGTTCGGCATTCCATTTTGCATACTCCGGGTTGTGCGCCTCCGGTCCGGCCAGGGCTAGCAAGTGACCGATGCACCAGGTCACAACGTCTTGTCCACACTCGATGTATCCGCCTTTGCTTCGTGGATTACCGAGTGCCTCAGCAATAACTTTGGCAAGAGCAGGTTTTTCAGCAATAAATACGCGCATATGAAAACCACCTTAAATATAGGTTGAATAAGTTTGTTTAACCAGACACTTTGCCAAACTTGTCATTGATTAATTTGTTTGTTACTGGATCTGCTCCTGGACAACTGTTAGTGAACCCCAATCGCGCTTTTGCTGTTTGGTTCCAGTCGACTTTCTTTTTCTTCTTGAAGACTATAATGAGGAAATGATCTTTGATTGCATCATCACATTGGCTCTCATTAGTTCCGGTGAGCAAACCGAACATACAAAAAGCTGTCTTGCATGGATCTGCAGCAAACGCGGGAGGCGTGCCCAATACTGCAACTGCTAGAACTACTACCGTGATGGACTTCCGCAACCTTAGCGGGAAGCAACGTTCCGGCAGGCGCAACTGGCCCGCGACCATTTTGATTCTGATCATGAGTAATACCTTTGGGCTTTGGCGGTGACGCAGGGTTATGCAGGGTTATGCAGGGTTATGCAGGCGGGTTATTGCGTTTTTCTTGTTCGTTACGCAGTTGCTGGTCATGCGGTGCGGCGACGGCTACCTTTGCTTCGACTGTACGGACAGACACTGTCAAATCATCAATTTTCGCGGCGTCACCCAACGGGATCGTAGGGGGTGTCATGTGAGCCCTGTCGTTAAAAACATCCTCCTCATACCAAAAGATCTTCCGCGCCCTAATCTTGATTGGCGGTGTTTTTTTAGTGCCCTGCACGAAAATCAGTTCTTCGTGGTATGGCAGCTCGTTTACCTCCTGCGGAAGCATCAGCGCCCGTGCAACTTCGCTGTAGTTGTCAGTCGCAGATCCGTTTTTCCCTTTGTTGATGGACTGGTTTTAATTCGCACCGTCTTGGTTCCTAGCGCCTTGCTGTACTCCTCCGCTAGCTTGATATCTCCGGCGCTGAAAACGACTTCAATGTGGAACGCCTTCATGATGCCGTTACCAGTTTGCTCACCATAGGTGCGCTCGGCGCGCATCTGATCTTTGCCCTGAAAGATAATTAGATATCGCAGGCCAGCACCCCGCGTCAGCGCCGGCGCCGTCTCCATGATCTCCATACGTCCCATGATGGCAATCTCATCAATCAAAAAAAGCACCTGGTACTTGAGCCGCAAAGAACCGTCCGGGCAGTGCCCACCCTGCTCCGGTAACACCTTTGAGTTTTCACGTATGGCCTGGGTAAAAAACAGGTTCATCAGAGGGCCGTACTTTTTGAGTGATCCTTCTGTCACACAGAAGTAAACACTCATCTTTTCTTCGCGCAGCTTGGAAAAGTCAATGTCATCACCAGACACCGCCCAGGCAACCGTTTTTTCTCCATACATCGCCAGGATGTCGCGCACGATATCGGCAGTAGTTGACCAACCGCTGCTCTTGTTTTTTGACGCCTCGTATACGCCATTCAGTTCGCGTAAACACTCAACCGACAGGCGATCAGGGCCGTCGCTCCTGGACTCAATGACCTGTTGAGCCCACACACCCATCGCGCTGCCCAAGGCTCCGATTTCGTACGCCTGGGGCAGTGTGCAAGGCATACCCGGCGTTTCCATCAGGTACAAGATGATTGCGCCAAAAACATTCGCTGCCTTGTTGTACCACTCTTGGTTTTTCGGGTTGTCCGACACGTACAAAACACTGGCAAGCGAACGAATCTCACCTAACCGATACAGTGGATCCCGACTGACCCGAGCGAGCGGGTTCCATCTATGGGTTTCCATACGTTCTGGCGAGAATCGAAACACCTTTTGGCCCATCGCCGCACGGAATCCGGCAGTGGTGTCCCAGTTCTCGAATTTCGGATCGTTTACGACAACTGAATCCGGATAACTCAATAGGTTGGGAATCACGATACCGACGCCTTTGCCCGTTCCAGGCGGGGCAGCGAGCATAAGGAAAGTTTGACCATAGGACGCCAGGAACGAATCGTTTTTGGGGTGCTTGCCGATCAAAAGCGCTGGGTGCTTGTCGATTCGTTTCTGAGGGCGTTTCGGGCTATACGCTAGAGCTGCCATGTGCCCTCCGTTTCTTCGAAAAAACGATTTGCTTGCCAAGGTGGTAGGCATGAAAGGCTTCCGGCGTCATGCAAGCGCAAGGCGCTTTTGGTCTTCCTCTACCACACCATGCTCAAACTGCTCCACGGCTTCACTGTCATCCTTGAACACACGGTTGAAGTCTGCCCGCACCTGGTGCGAGTTCTTCTCCCGGACAAAGGCATGACCAAATTGGCGCGCCAAGAACAAATCAGCGTCGCGTGATTGCTGGGCTTCTGATTTCATACTTCTGCTCTTTGTTAGTTTATCGAGTCCCTATATGGCTGGGTGATTCATCGCGCAGGTGTATAGGGGCCACCAAGCCGCAAGTGGCGCGGTAGTAATTAGGTATTTATAAGCTGTGTTAATGGGAAGTAGCGCACCAAACAGTGCGTACCGAAAACTTTTATTGGTACTCCCCCTTATATTCAAACAACTTCAATTCTTTGTTGTTTGCAAATCGCGCGTCCCCGTGTAGCGACGACACGCGTTTGAATTTCATCAGGTAGGCCAGAATGGTGATGCCGATGGGCAAAAAGGTAATCGCTGCGGTAGCGCACCAGGCCCAGGGCAAATAAACCAGTCGATAATCGTCCAACGTCAACTTTGATGCATCGAGGAGCGTATGCCATGTCACCCCTATATGACCCTCATCGTTGAGCATCAGGAAAAGCCAGCCGCCGGCGTAGATGCCCAAAGCGAAACACAACACAGTCACTACCAGGATCAAGACAGCGAGCGCTATCCACCACATAAACCTCCTCATACAGCCCGAGTGTTTGAGCAGTTTCAGTTTTTGTTCGGGTTCGTAATGCACTTCAAGAATTTGCGTTTTTTCCATGTAAACCATGACGTCAAAGGATGTTCTCACCAGCTGCTCTACATAGCTGTAGTCGAGGCCCATACCGACCTCAGACTGTTTCACCAGGCCGCACACGCGCGCGATACCAGATACACAATCATTTGCATGAGCTGTGGTCACGGTGCCTGGTACGCCCGTGTTGAGAATTTCGATGTAGTGCCACGCCTCATCACCCGTCAGCTCTGCCAAAAATAGGTGATCTGGCTTCATCCTCATCGTGCTGGCAAAAGAGTTTTAGGCGCAACCGTGGGGCCATATAACAGGTGCACATGATTGGGTGCAACGGCAGCAATAGTTCGTTGATCGCCTCGATGGTTATCATCCGCCGGTGCCTTGGGAACTTGTCCACCAGCGCTTTAGCCAAGGTGGTTTTACCGCTGCCTGGTCCTCCAAAAATGATGATATTGAGCTTATGGAACACCGCCATTTCGAAGAACGTTTCCCAATCGCCTGCAGCATGCGCGGTCAGAATTTCCTTCTGCCAATCGGCCAACTCCACAGCCGCTGACCGGATGGCCTTGGCGTTAGCAAAACGGCCGCTATTGATGTAGTCCGCAAGGGAAAAGCGTTCCAATGATGGGTTTCGAATCGAGAATGAAATGGTGCCGGTTTCGCAGGCCGGAGGAATCACTAACTGAGCGCGCACCCCCTCAGGGAACGAACGAGGAAACTTCAAGGTATGGATTGGCGTTGCCGGCGACAGAACAACACCATTGTAGGCAGCAAGGCTGTTTGCAACCCTCCAGCACAAGTCATGGCTCAACCATGGGGCGTCTTCACGAGCGCCGCTCGGGTCAGTGTCCGTCGCTGGCCAGATTTCGCCAGGACGATTGATCAATACTTCGGTGACATCCGGGCGCTGTAGTCGCTGGGTAATACCGGCCTGGGCTAAAAAATCTTGGAGCAGTGTTGAATCCACCAGCAAATCGGCCGGCTCGGCCTCCCCGGCCGGTGTTATTGGATCGCTGTTCATATTGACCTCTTTAACGGTTTTCAAAGACGCTCGAAAAGTCGATATCACGGGCCACGATCACCGTGATGACTGTGCCTGGCAGGATGTAACCAGTAGGCGCAATGTTGATGGTGCTGTTCAGTGCCTTATTCCGCCATGCTTTCGACGTTCTGCTCACTGTTATTCACGGTGTAGCCACCAGAATCGCTGCTCTTTGTCGCTGTTGTAGCGGCCTTTAGCGCATCCTGAATGAATGACAACACGATTGCGCCGCCGTAACGCTCCGGGTAGTGATTATCTATCCAGGCTTTCGTCCCACTCGCGCCCATTGGACCGGCCCCCAAGCTATCCAGTCGTGCACGAACAC